>JAEZBP010000753.1 GCA_023427125.1 Pseudomonadota bacterium
ATGTCGGAGCGGCCATCGATCCTCGCGCCCGGATGCCGGCGCGCTCAGCCGCGCTCGGCCTCGTCGAGGGCGCGCGCGGCGTGCCCGCTCGCGCGCCACTGGACGAGGCGACGAGCACGCCGAAGACGCATGGGATGGCGATGGCGTCGAGCGCCGCGAGCGAGCCGGCGCGGAGCTCGCGCCACGCTCGGGCTACCACGCGAGGTCACGCGGTGCGGCGCGGGCTCAGCTCGCGCGGCCGAGCGCAGCCGTGTGGCCGCGGCGAGCCCGTCGATGCGCCACGCGAGGCTCGGGTGCGCCGTCGCGATGACCTCTCGCTCCACCGCGAGCAACCCGGTGGGAGGGACGGGTCTTGTCCTCGAACACCTTCTTCAGCTTGCCGCCGACCACGGCGAACGCGACGAGGCGCGTCGTGGCGAGCGTCTGGACGACGCAGCAATCGTGCTGCGCGAGGTACCTCATCCGCTTGGGCTTCGTGACCGCTGAGCACGAGCGCGAGCCGGCCGCTCGGGGCGATCGCGCCGGGTCTGGAACGCGCCCGGATCCTCCTATTCCGTTCGCCCTGAGCGCGCAGCCGCAGGCTGCGCAGTCGAAGGGCCTCGGCCGCGCGGCCTTCGACTCGGCGCTGCGCGCCGGCTCAGGTCATGGCGCGAGCATCGGGGCTGAGCACGCTCGATTCAACGGAATGACGGCCTCCGATCGGATGAGCCGAATCATGGAGCTCGCCAGCGCGCATGCGTAGGATGGCGCCATGGTCCGTCTTCACTGGGCGCTCGGGCTCATCGCGCTCGCGGCCGCCGCGCCGAGCGGTGCGCCCCGCGTGCTCGAGCCGAGGCTGCGGCTGGTCGGTGCCTGCCTCGCGCTCGTCCTGCTCGGCTGCGAGAGCGCGCCCGAGCCGACCTCCGAGCGATCGGCTGCGCCGCGCTCCGCCGAGGTGCGCCTCGAGGTCGGCGGCGCCTCGGTCATGCTTCCACGCGGCGCCACGCCACCCGACGAGGCGCAGGCGCAGCGCATCCTGGCTCCGTACCAGCTCACCGGTGGTCCGGACGATCCCGCGGTCGCGATCCGGCGCACGCCGGACGGAGCGCTCGTCGTCCTCGAGCACACGGCCGAGACCCTCGTCGCGCGCGGCGGCGAGAACGTGGGCGCGTTCATCGAGGACGTGCTCGACGAGCAGCTCCGGATGGGCGGGATCGCGCCGGCCGATCCCCGGGTCACGCGGCGACGGCGTGACGGCGCGATCCAGCGCTGCTTCTCGCACGTCGTGCAGGGCCGAACGCGCGCTTCGTGCACCTCCGCGTACATCGACGAGGCGGGGACCGATTTCGTGCTCGACATGGTCCGGTGCGAGGCGGAGCGGCCGGGCGCCGCCACGTGCGCGCGGGTCCTCGACACCCTCGCGTCCAGCGGCGCGAAGATGGGGCTCGACCGAACGCTCGAGGCGACGCGCTCGCCAGGGCTGCCGGACGTGACGCCGGACGGGCTCGCGTGGATCCGACTCGGCGCGACGCGCGGGGAGCTCGAGGCGGCGTGCGTCGACGCCGGTGGTCGTCTCGAGGCGCCCGACATGCGCGGTGCCCCACCCGCGCTGCTCGCCGCGGCCGCGACCGGACGCATCCTGGCGTGCGCGGACGGCGGCTCGTCGAGCCTCGGCCGTATCGAGCTCGTCCACGCCTCGTTCGACGAGGAAGGGCGCGTGGTCGAGGCCGGCGTGTGGGTGCCCGCGGACCACGCCGAGCTGACCGCGACACTCGAGCGCGCCTACCCGGACTACCTCCCGGCAGAGGCGATGAGGATGAACGTGTACTTCGTGAACCGAGACGCGACAGGCTACGGCCTCTTCGCGATCTCGAGCTCGCCGTCCACCGTGCGACCGGGGCGGACGATCCTCAGCGTAAAGAGCCGGCGCAGCTACGACTCGCCGCCGTTCTGAGGAAGACCGTGGGCCGGCGCCAGCGCTATCGGGGGCCGCGCTCGGTCGGCAGGACGGTGGCGCGTGCGCGCCCATACATCGAGCCACCGCCGGATATCGGCCTATCGAACCGGGGCGCGATCGATCGAGGGCTGACGCGGCGCGCCCTCGGGACGCCGCGCGGCCGGATCAGAACGCGGGTGCGCTCGAGACGACGCCGTCGTGCAGCACGTAGATGCACTCGCCGTTGTGCGCGAGCAGGGCCGGACCGAGCAGGGCGCCGGGCACCGGCGCGATCCCGCCGCGGGCGGCGTCGACCGCCATGACGGCGCCGGCCATGCCGCCGTTGTAGTTGGTCCAGTACACGCGCCCGCCGAAGACCATGATCCCAGAAGGCTCAGGCTGCGCGGTCGCGAGCGGCGTGGTCGCGCCGCCCTCGAGCGGCGCGCGCAGCACCTCGCCGGTCGTGGGCTCGGTCCAGTAGACGTGGGTCGAGTCCACCGCGAGGTTGCGGGGCGCGGTCCCCGTGGCGATCGTGACGGGCGTCCCGCCGGCGACCGGCATCGCGCGGATCGTTCCGTCGTCGTAGTTGATCCAGTAGAGCCGCGTGCCGTCGGTGGCGATCGGGCCGGGCGTCGCCTCGCTCGTCGCGAGCGTGGTGCCCTCGCCGGTGAGCTCGACGGAGACGATGCTGTCGCCAGACGTGCCGGTCGTGAGATAGAGCCGCGCGCCGTCGCTCGTCATGGAGGCGAACTGCGCGGCGTGGATGAAGAGCGGCGCCCCTGCTGCGCTCCCATCGGCCGGGACGCTCCACACCTCGGCGTTGCGCGTGTAGTACACGGTGCCGTCCAACACTGCCACCGACGGTATGCCGGAGAAGCCGCTCGCGAGGATCGTCGGGGCGCCGCCGGCGACCGGGAGCGAGGTGACCGATGATCGCAGGGCGTAGCCTGCGTACTGGTTACCGACGTACACGCGGGTCTCGTCGACCGCGAGCGAGCGGGGGGTCGGGTCCCCGGGCTCGAGCCCCGTCGCGCCGAGCGAGCGCAGGCCGCACTCGCCGCCGAAGCACGCGCCGCATGGGCAGTGCGTCCCATCGGCCGCCGGCTCGCCGCCGACGCAGACGCCGTCGAGGCAGGCGTCGTCCGTGGTGCAAGCGGCGCCGTCATCGCACGCGGCGCCGTCCGCGCGCACCGGGCTGCTGCACTCGCCCGTCGCGGGATCGCAGGTGCCGACCTCGTGGCAGGAGGAGAGCGCGGTACACACCACGTCCGCGCAGAGGTCCGGGCCCGCGTCGGTGCCCGCATCGGTCCCGGAGTCCGTCGGAGCGCTCGTGCCGCCGCACGCCGCTGCGAACATCGTGAGGGCGACGCACGCGCCGAGCACCGCGCGCTCGTGGCGCGCCGTGGAGAGCGGGGTGGAGAGCGGGGTGGAGAGCGGGACCATGGTGCACCAAGCTTTCTATCGGGCCGGGATGGCGGGCGACCCTACTGCATTGCCCGGGTCAGCGCAGCGCCGGCCTCCACTCCGACTTCGACGAACCGCGCCTCGCGGCCGCGCTCTCCGGGCCGAGAGACGCAGGACAGGCCGCTGCGTCCCGGAGGCGAGCAAACATCGCAAGAAGGAGCCGGAGGCTCGTCGACCTGAGCGCGGGCCTCGGCGGTGACGCCGACGACCGAGACGAGGAGCCCGACGCAGAGCGCCCGGCGCACGTGCGCGGGTGAAAACGCGGTCGATCGCGCGTATAGACGTTTCGCCATGACCCGTGCTTTCTTCGGCGCCTTCATCGGCGGCCTCTTCGCCCTCCTTGCCTGTGACGACGGGCGCTCGCCGGGCGACGCCGGGCCGCGACCCGACGCGCAATCGGCCCTCGACGGCGGTCCCGGCGCGCCGGACGCCGGGCCGATCGGTGGCAGCTGCGAGACCGGGTGCACCGGCTTCAGCTACTGCGATCTCGGCGCGGACATCTGCCGGCCGGGCTGCGCGGACGACACCCGCTGCGGCGCCAACGAGCGCTGCGAGCTCTCCAGCCGGACCTGCGTGTGCGCGGAGAGCGCGCACCTCTGCGGCTCCGCGTGCGTCGACAGCGCGAGCCCCGCGACCTGCGGCGATCGGTGCGCCGCGTGTCCGAGCGTCGCGAACGGCGAGGCCACCTGCGACGACGGCGAGTGCGGGATCGACTGTGACGACGGCTACGAGTCGTGCGGGGGCGCGTGCGTCGCGTGCCCGACGGTGGGCGTCGTCTCGACGACCTGCGCCGGCGCCGTGTGCATGCCGGAGCAGTGCGCCGAGGGCTACGGCCCGTGCGCGAGCGGCTGCTGTGCGTGGGGCCACGCCGTGATCGAGGGCGTCGACGCCGAGCACGTCACGGAGCTCGCGATGACGGTCGTCGGCTCCACCGTCCACGCCGCGTTCGCCGACACGTACGGCGCGCCAAGCCACGCCGAGGGCTCTCGATCGAGCTGGACCGTGGAGAGCCTCTACGACGTCAGCTACCTGCTCGAGCCCCCGCTCGGCATCGTCACGATCGGATCGACCGCCGCCGTCGTCGCGATGGAGGACGACATCACCGTGAGCCTGCGCCGCGACGCGAGCACGTGGGCTCGCGCGACGCTCGAGGCCACCGTCGGGTTGGAGGCGCTCCGGTACATGGGCTGCGCGTCCGCCGCGTCCACCGCGATGTGCATGAGCAGCGACCGGTACGCGAACCGGCTGATCCGCGTCAGCGCGACCGGGAGCCTCACGCACGAGGGCTTCGTGTACGAGAGCCCGAGCCGCGACGCGGCGATCGCGGTCACCGCGAGCGGCGAGGTCCACACGGCGTTCCTCGACAGCTTCGGCAACGTCACCTACCGCAGCACCACGGCGCCGTTCAGCGATGGCGATCCCGAGGCCTCCGAGCTCGCGGGCGACTATTACGCCGTCGAGCTCGCGCTGGACGCGAGCGGCGAGCCGCACCTGCTCATCGTCGCCAGAGGCGTCTTTCACGGGCGGCGCGTCGCGGGCGAGTGGGTCACCGAGCGCATCGGCAACGGGAGCTACCTTCGCAGTCGGTCCGCGCTGCGCGCCGACAGCCGCGGCCACCTGCACGCCGTGTGGGCCGAGGACGCGACGGCGGGCACCTCGCTCCTACAGTACGGCTACTTCGACGGCGCGCGGTGGACCGTGTCGCAGGTCGACAACCGCGCCCCGCGCGTGCTCGACATGGTGCTGATCGCCGACCGCCCGCAGGTCCTCGCGGCCTATTACGAAGACCGCACCCTCGAGTCGCACTGGCTCCCCTGATCACGCGCGCGCGCCGGTCACTCACTCGCGCGTTTACACGCCCGACCTGGTCCGTGCGCTGGATGGCCACGCCGATCTCGACCTACGTCGCGACGCTTCGCCAGCGACCTGAGCGCGACGCACGCTCCGCGCGGCAGCCGCCGTGGCGGGCACGCCGATTCGCGAGCACCGGGCCGATCCACACCGCGGAGCAGGGCGTCATCGCCGCCTACGGCGCCGGGCGGATCGCGCAGTGGCCGTCGGTCTCGCAGTAGGCCTCGATGTCGGTGGGATAGACGGGCTCGCACTCGGGGCAGCCGGAGCCGGGCTCGCAGACCAGCGCGGCGTAGTCGCTGCGCGCGTCGGCGCGGACGGCGATGAGGCTGCCGAGGTCGGTGGCGCCGCCGCACTCACAGCAGTCGCGGGTGCGGAGCACGCAGTCGGCGTCGGCGCTGCACTCGCTCAGCGGGAGCTGGCGGACGTCGCGCTCCGCGCAGCGGGCGGCCTCGCAGATCGCGACGAGGTTCGGCGCCGGCATGCTCGGGCAGCCGGGGCAGGGGAACGCGTCGGGGTTCGGGCAGACGAACGCGCGGTGGTCGGCGGCGCGGCTCGCGAGGATCGGATCGACGTCGTCGAGCGTCGGCGCACCGCACGGCGCGCAGCAG
>JAEZBP010000924.1 GCA_023427125.1 Pseudomonadota bacterium
CCCCTGCCCTTGCCCTTGCCCTTGCCCTTGCCCTTGCCCTTGCCCTCCCCGTGCTGCCCCTGCGCGGCTGTCAGATGATCCTTGCCTTGCCCTCGCGATGCCGTTCGCGCGTTCGAGGGCAAGGGCACGGGCACGGGCAGGTTCAGCTGCCGCAGACGGGGATGGTGCGCAGCGCCTCGCGTGCGGCGGGGGGCGACGGGCGGACCTGGTCACGATCGGGACGCGAGGGTCGATCCGTGCACGGCACGTCCCGTGCGAATCGGGCCGCTCCCGCACCGTGAAGGGAGCCGCATGGGAGCCCCGAGAGGCCTCGCTCGCATCGAATGGGATCCGGACCCCGCGCTCGACGCGCCGCGCACCATCGCGACCTCCGTCGCGCTGCCTCCCCATCGCTATCGCCAGGGCGAGCTCGCGCGCATCGCCAGCCGGACCATGCCGGCGCTCGAGCGGCGCGAGGGCCTCCTCGAGCGGCTCTTCGAGCGCGTCGGCGTCGAGAGCCGGCACCTCGCGCTCCCCGCCGAGGAGTACGCCGCGCTCGAGGGCCTCGAGGCGCGCAACCGCGCCTGGCTCGAGGTCGCCACCGAGCTCGGCCTCCGCGCGGTCAGCGCGCTCCTCGACGAGTCCGGCGTCGCCGCCTCGGACGTCGGCCAGCTCACCACCACCACCGTCACCGGCATCGCCGTCCCCTCGCTCGACGCGCGGCTGATGAACCTGCTCCCCTTCCACCGCTCGCTCAAGCGCGTCCCGCTCTTCGGCCTCGGCTGCCTCGGCGGCGCCGCCGGCCTCGCGCGCACGGCGGAGTACCTGCGCGCCTACCCCGACGAGCTCGCGATCCTCCTCTCGGTCGAGCTCTGCTCGCTCACCCTGCAGAGCGACGACGACTCGGTCGCGAACATCATCTCGAGCGGCCTCTTCGGCGACGGCGCCGCCGCCGTGCTCCTCGCCGGCGCCCGCCACCCGCTCGCGCGCGCGCGCACCCGGCCGGGCCCCGATCTGCTCGCCAGCCAGTCGGCGTTCTTCCCCGACACCGAGCGGGTGATGGGCTGGGATCTCGCCGACGGCGGGTTCAAGGTCGTCCTCAGCGCCTCGGTGCCCGACGTCGTGCGCGAGCACGTGCCGCCCGCGGTCGCGTCGTTCCTGCGCGAGCAGGGCCTCGAGCGGTCCGACATCGAGACCTGGGTGTGCCACCCCGGCGGGCCCAAGGTGCTGGCCGCGCTCGAAGAGGGCCTCCACCTCCCGCCCGACGCCCTCCGCGCCTCGCGCGAGGTGCTCGCCGACGTGGGCAACCTCTCGAGCGCGTCGGTCCTCTACCTCCTCGACGAGCACCGCCGGCGCCGGCTCCCCGCCCCCGGCAGCTACGGCCTCTTGCTGGCGATGGGACCGGCGTTCTGCGCCGAGCTGGTGTTGCTGCGATGGTGACGACCCTGTCCCAACCCGCGTTCCTCGCCCTCGTGGGGATCATCGCGCTCGTCTCGCTCCAGCGCTTGATGGAGCTGCGCACCAGCCGGCGCAACGCCGCGCGCCTGCGCGCGCTCGGCGCGGTGGAGCACGCGGCCGGGCAGGTGCCCTGGATGCAGGCCCTGCACGGCGCGTGGCTCGTCGCGATCCCGCTCGAGGTCCTCGCGCTCGATCGCGCGTTCGAGATCTGGGTGGCGGGCCCGGCCCTCGCGGTCTTCATGATGGGGCAGGCGCTGCGCTTCGCCGCGATGCACGCGCTCGGCGCGCGCTGGAGCGTGCGGGTGCTGACCCTGCCGGGCGAGCCGCCGGTCCTGCACGGGATCTTCCGGCGGCTGCGCCACCCGAACTACCTCGGCGTGATCCTCGAGCTCGCCGCGCTGCCGCTCTTGCACGGCGCGTGGATCACCGCGCTCGTCTTCAGCGCCGCCAACGCGATCTTCCTGCATCTCCGCATCCGGGCGGAGGAGGCGGCGCTCGAGTCGGCCGGCGGCTATCGCGAGGCGATGGGAGATCGCCCGCTCTTTCTTCCACGAATGGGGTGAGGATCATGGAGGACGTCACGATCGTCGGCGGTGGGCCGGTCGGTCTCTTGCTCGCGCTGCGGCTCGCCTCGCGAGGCGTGCGCGCGACGGTGCTCGAGAAGCGCGAGGCGCCGCTCGAGGGCTCGCGCAGCATCGGCATCCACCCGCCGGCGCTCGAGAAGCTCGACGAGCTCGGCCTCGGCGCGCGCTTCGTCGACGAGGGCGTGCGGGTGCGGCGGGGGCTCGCGTTCGCGGGGCTCGAGCCGCTCGGCGCGATCGACTTCGGCTCCTGCCTCGGCAAGCACCGCTACGTGCTCAGCATCGAGCAGCAGAAGACGGAGGCGATCCTGCGCGAGGCGCTCGAGGCGCGCTCGCCGGGATCGCTGCGGACGGGGGTCGAGGCGGTCGCGGTCGAGCGCAGCCCGCGCAGCGTGCACGTCCGCGTGCGCGACGCGCGGGGGCGCGAGCACACCGAGGAGAGCGCGTTCGTGATCGGGTGCGACGGAAAGCGCAGCCGCTGCCGCGAGACGAGCGCGATCCCCTTCAACGGCGATCGCTACCCGGGCGGATATCTGATGGGCGACGCGCCCGACACCACGGCGCTCGGCGACGAGGCGGCGGTCTACCTGCACCCCGAGGGGCTGGTCGAGTCGTTCCCGCTGCCCAAGCGCATGCGGCGCGGGGTGATCCGCCGCCGCGAGGAGGGCACGGCCAGCGCGGACGAGCGCGCCGACGTGGTGCGCGAGCGCACCGGCCATCGCATCGGGCCGCGCGACGGCGGGCGGGCGAGCGCGTTCCGCGCCGAGCGCTTCGTGGC
>JAEZBP010000871.1 GCA_023427125.1 Pseudomonadota bacterium
GCGTCGAGCAGGCCCGGCCGGCCGGCAAGCATCCGCGGCAGCCCGACTCGTAGCGGCCAAAGCCGGAGGCCGAGCCGAAGGCGAGGCCCCGGCCCTCCCGCGAAGCCCAAGGCCCTGGCGAAGCCAAGGCGAGGCCTCCGCGAAGCCCAAGGCGAGGCCCTCCCAGCGAAGCCCCTAGCCTGACAGCCCCCGCCGATGCTGAAAACAGCTCAGCGACTTCTCGACGTCGGCGTCGGCCCAGAAGGTCTTCCAGAGCCGCAGGAAGGCGTCGACCAGCTCGTCCGGGCTCATGCGCGCGGGCTGAAAGACGACATGGGCGCCGTTGTACTCGCCCCAGCGAGTGTGGAAGATCCGCTTCTCCGACTGAAGCTGCACCCACATCGGCGTGTTCGGGAAGGGCGTGGCGAGGAAGAACTCGGCGGTGATGATCTTCGAACGCGCGCAGAACTCGAGGATGTTGTCGACGATCTCCGGCCCGTCCTCGTCGAAGCCGATCCCGAACGCCGCATAGAAGCGGATCCCCCGCTCCTGGACGCGCTCCACGATGGCCTGACCGACCGCCATCATCTCGCGATCACCGGCGTAGATCCCGCGTGAGATCGGATCGAAGCCGAAGGTGATGTAGAGGCTGCGCGTCCCCGCGGCGGCGAGGAGATCGAGGAAGGGCTCGCGCATGTTGAAGACGAGCGAGCTCGTCAGGAAGAGGCGCGCGCCGCCGTTCTGCGCGATCGCGCCGAAGAGCTCGTTCGCGTACTTCGTGATCCGCTTGGACGTCAGCATCACGACGTCGTCGGTGAGGTAGAGCTCGCGATCGCCGAGCGCCCGTATCTCGTCGGCCACGTCCTCCGGCGTGCGCATGCGGACGTCGCGGCCGTAGATCCACGGGATGTTGCAGTACGGGCAGGGGCGCGGGCAGCCTCTCACCGCCTGCACGAGCGCCGCGTACCAGTCGTAGTCCCGCTTCAGATCGAAGAGATCCGTGCGCGGCCGCACCCACTGCTCGGGCGGAGGCGTGCTCGGCCCGTACTGCGGCCGGAGCCGGCCGGCGCGCGCGTCCTCGAGGATCGTCAGCCACGTGCCCTCGGCCTCACCGATGCAGACCGAGTCGCAGTGGGCGAGCACGTCGTCCGGGATCATCGACGGATGCATCCCGCCCATCACGACCGGCACGCCGCGGGCGCGGAATTCGTCGCCGATCGCGTACGCGGACTGGGCCTGCGGGGTGAAGAAGCTGATCGCGACGAGATCGACCTCCTCGCCGTAGTCGATCGCCTGCACGTTGGCGTCGATGATCTTCCAGTCGATACCGTCGGGCATCATGGTCGCCAAGATCTGCGACCCGAGCGCCGGCGGCATCTTGTACTTCCACATGCCGATGACCGGCGGCAGCTCCCCGAGCTCGGGGTAGGCCTCGAGGAAGCGCTCGAAGCGCGGGTAGATGATGCGGACTCTCATCGATGGCGGAGTTTCGTGCCGCTTACCGCGTATGCCCATGGGCCATCACGATCGCGGCGGCTGGTCAATTGCGATAGAGCAAGCTCGCGTACTGCGAATCATCATGGCGCGAAGCACGCCGTGCCCGGCGCCTCGCCGGCCTCGACCGCCCGGCCGAGCTGCCCGCGCGCGCCGTCTCCCCAGCACTCGAGCGCGCCGTCCGCGTGGAGGCCGCAGCTGTGGGTGGCGCCCAGCGTGACCACGATCCAGTCGGTGTCGGTCCCCACCTGAGCCGGCGTGAGGCGCGGCTCGCGATCGCCGAGGCCGAGCTGGCCGGCGTCGTTGGCGCCCCAGCAGAGCAGCGCGCCGTCGCCGCGGATCGCGCAGGTGTGCGCGAAGCCGCCGTCCACCATCGCCCAGCTCCCTCCGTCGACCACCGCGGGAGTGAGGCGCCGCTCGCGATCGCCGAGGCCGAGCTGACCCATGGCGTTGGCGCCCCAGCAGAGCAGCGCGCCCGCGTCGTCGATCGCGCAGGTGTGGAGCGCGCCCGTCCCGATCGACTCGAAGCGGCGGCTCGGATCGACCGCCAGCGGCGAGCGGCGCGCGTCGCGATCGCCGACCCCGAGCTGCCCGTCGGAGTTGTCTCCCCAGCAGAAGAGCGCGCCTCCTCCGTCGATCGCGCAGGTGGAGCGGGTCTTCGCCGAGAGCGACACCCAGCCCTCCCCCGCCACGCGAGAGGGCGTCAGTCGATCGTCGGCCTCATCGCCGAGGCCGAGCTGACCCAAGGGGTTGCTGCCCCAGCACCAGATCGAACCGTCCGCGCGCAGGCCGCACGTGTGCAGGCCGCCGCACGCGACGTCGATCCAGTCGGTGGCGTCGCCCACCTGCACGAAGAGCGAGCGATCGACGCTGTCGCCCACCCCGAGCTGGCCGTGCACGTTGACGCCGGCGCAGAAGAGGCTCCCGTCGGCGGCGACCAAGCAGGGGGGGCGCGAGCCGCCGGCCGCGCGGCGCGCGGGCTCGGCGCCGATCGAGGTGGCGACGGTGACGTCGAGCTCGTGGCCGAGCCCGAGCTGCCCCTCGTTGTTGGCGCCCCACGACCACGCGGCGCCCTCCGCGTCGAGCGCGAGGGTGTGATACCAGCCGGTGAAGACCCCTCGCACTGCGCGCGCCGCCCCGATCGAGGCGCAGCGCGAGCCCTCGCAGCGTTCGCACTCACCGCACGCCGGCGCGCAGGCGCTCGCTCCATCGAGGCTCGCTCCATCGAGGCCACCGCCATCGCGGCCTCCGTCGCCTCTCTCGCCTCCGTCGATCCCGGCGTCGCCTCCGTCGTGGCTCGGAGCGGGCTCGGGGCAGCCGGCGAGCGCGAGGCCGAAGGCGACGACGAGCCGAAGGGCGCGTGGCCCGAGCGTCCTTCGACTGCGGCTCGCTGCGCGAGCCACGCTCGGGACGAACGGTGAAGGCTCGGCCATCTCAGCTACGCCGCCGCCACATGAGCAGCGCGAGCGCGCCGAGCAGCCACGCGAGCGAGGGTGTGCTCGGGACGGCACCGGCCCGGCAGCCGCAGCCGCCCGGGTCCTCGGTCGTGCCTGCGTCGACGCGCACGCCGGCGTCGGCTCGCACCCCGGCGTCGCGCGGCGCGCCCGCGTCGGGGATCGGCCGCACGCCTCCGTCCGGCAGCGGCTCGAGCGCGGAGACGTCCCAGGTCTCGTTCCACCACGAGCACGTGCTCGGCTGGCAGCCGCCGTTCGCGATCACGAGCCCGCTCGGATGGAGCACCGTCTGATGGAAGCCGCGCACCGTCACGGCTCCCTCGACGTCGGCGAACGCCACCGCGCCGGCGCCCAGGAGCTCGTTCGACAGCTCGCAGGTTTCGCGGGTCGCGCAACCTTGGTTGACGAGCACCGCGCCGTCCGGGAGCGCGAGCGCCGCGGCGCCGAGCCGGGCGCGGCGCAGCGCGGGCCCGGGGCCGAAGCCGGCGGTGCGCGGGTCGAAGAGCTCGGTGCTCTGGAGCACGCTCGCGCACGCCTGCGTGGAGCAGCCTCCGCCGACGATCGCGCCACCTCCCGCCGTCGGAGCGGCCCAGTGACCGGCGCGCGGCGCGCTCATCGTGATCGTGGTCCACGCGCCGCGGGCCGGATCGTAGATCTCTGCGCTCGCGTGCACGCCCGCGCAGAGGATGTCGCGACAGCCGCCGGCGACGAGCACGCGCCCGCCCTCGAGCAC
>JAEZBP010000945.1 GCA_023427125.1 Pseudomonadota bacterium
TCTGGTTGCCGCCGACCCTGCGGATCGAGCGCTGCTCGAGCGCGCGCAGGAGCTTCGGCTGCAGATCGAGCGGCAGCTCGCCGATCTCGTCGAGGAAGAGGGTGCCGCCGTCGGCGAGCTCGAACGCGCCCTGCCGGCTCGCGACCGCGCCGGTGAACGCGCCCTTCTCGTGGCCGAAGAGCTCGCTCTCGATCAGCGAGCCCACCACCGCCCCGCAGTCGACCACGATGAAGGGCCGATCGCGCCGCGGGCTCAGCGCGTGGATCGAGCGGGCGAGCACGTCCTTGCCGGTGCCGGTCTCGCCGCCGATCAGCACCGTCGCGTCGGTCGGGCCGAGCCGCTCGAGCAGGCCGAAGACCTGGCGCATCGCCACCGATCGGCCGACCGCCTCGCCGTAGCGCGGCGACTCGCTCGGCAGGATCTCCACCCGCTCGGCGAAGGGCCGCACCTTCAGCTCGACCTTGCCCACCGTGATGACCGCGCCGGACTTGAGCCACGCCTCCTTGATCTCGGCGCCGTCGAGCAGGGTCCCGTTCGTCGAGCCGAGATCGCGCAGCAGGTACCCGCGCGCGTCGCGGACGATCTCGCAGTGCGCGCGCGAGACCGTCTCGTCGGCGAGCACCAGCTCGTTCTCGCGGCTCTTGCCGATGCGGAAGACGTCGCCCTCGATCACCTTCTCGCGCCCGCGCTCCTGGCCGCTGAGGATCACCAGCGCGCAGCGCGAGAGCTCGAGCACCCGCGGATCGCCCACGCCCGCGGTGCGCGGCAGCGACACGTCAGCCGGCCCTTCGAAGGTTCAGGCGGACCTCGCCGTCGGCCGGCGCCGTGAGGCGGCCGACGAGCTCTTGACGGGCCCCATCGCGCGCGAGCAGCCGGACCGACACGTCGTAGTCGCCGGGGCTCAGGTCGAGCGTGTGGCGCACCGAGGCGGGCGCGCCCGCGGGCCAGCGCAGGGTCAGCGAGCGCACCGACTGATCGTCCTGCGAGTAGTCGATGCGCGCCTCGGTGATCTGCGCGTGATCGGGCCCGAGCGGCAGGCTCACCCGCGTCTCGCGCGGGACGACGTCGGCGATCGTGACCGCGACGAGCGCCAGGAAGACGAGGAGCGAGAGCGTCGCGAGCCGGCGCCGGTGCGTCTGAAAGAGCGCCAGCGCGCGCTCCTTGAACGAGGGCTTCTCCATGCCAGCGGGCAGGATAGCGCAGCCCGGGGCCTATGGCCCCCAGCCAGGTCGACGCCCTCGGCCGCGACGGGGAGGGCCTGCGAGAGCGCACTCGCCCTGCTGTGACCGACGGGACCGGAGACCGGGACGAGGCTACATTGGGATCAGGCTCCCGGATCCTTGTCCCCACGTTTTGGTGGTGATACGGTCCTAGCCCACTCTTTGCAGCACTAGGGCTCGGTCGTGTTCGTCGTATTCGCGAACGTCCCGCAGGAGAACTTCGAGGCCACCCCGCACGTAGAAGGTGGGGCGAGCAGGCCTTGATCAGCACGAGCGCAGTCGTCGGCATGGTCCGGCTCACCGATATCGTCGAGAAGGTGAAGAGCTATCACCCGGCGGCGGACGTCGACCTCATCAACAAGGCGTACGTCTACTCGGCCCGCATGCACGAGGGGCAGCTCCGCAAGTCCGGCGACCCCTACATCATCCACCCGGTCAGCGTCGCGCACATCATCGCCGACATGCGCCTCGACGCCGCGAGCATCTGCGCGGCGCTCCTGCACGACGTGGTGGAGGACACGGCGGCGACCAACGAGGAGCTGACCAAGCTCTTCGGCGAGGAGGTCGCGTTCCTCGTCGACGGCGTCACCAAGCTCGGGAAGATCAACTTCACGTGCAAGGAGGACCAGCAGGCCGAGAGCTTCCGCAAGATGCTGATCGCGATGGCGCGCGACATCCGCGTCTTGCTCGTGAAGCTGGCCGATCGGCTCGACAACATGCGGACGCTCCAGCACATGGCGCCCGACAAGCAGGAGCGCATCGCGCAGGAGACCCTCGACATCTACGCGCCGCTCGCGGGCCGGCTCGGCATCTACTGGCTGAAGAGCGAGCTCGAGGACCTCGGCTTCCGCTACCTGCACCCCGACGCCTACGCGGAGCTCAGCCGCAAGACGAAGAAGCTCGCGAAGGACCGCGACAAGTACATCAACGACGTCACCAAGCGCCTCAAGTCCATGCTCATCGAGCGCGGCTTCGCGGTCGACGTCGGAGGGCGGGTGAAGCACCGCTACTCGCTCTGGCGGAAGATGCGCCAGAACAACTGCGAGTTCGAGCAGATCCACGACTTCGTCGCGTTCCGCGTGATCATGGAGACGGTGGCGGACTGCTACGCGGCGCTCGGCGTCGTGCACTCGCAGTGGACCCCGATCCCCGGGCGCTTCAAGGACTACGTCGCGCTGCCAAAGCCCAACATGTACCAGTCGCTCCACACGACGGTCATCGGCCCCGGGCAGCGGCGCATCGAGGTGCAGATCCGCACGCAGGACATGCACCGCACGGCCGAGTTCGGGATCGCGGCGCACTGGAAGTACAAGGAGCGCACGGGAGGCCTCGACGCCAAGGACGCGGCGCAGTTCGCGTGGCTGCGCCAGCTGATGGAGTTCCAGCAGGAGGTCAGCGACCCGGCCGAGTTCCTCGACTCGGTGAAGGTCGACCTCTTCGCCGACGAGGTCTACGTCTTCACGCCCAAGGGCGAGCTGAAGGTCTTCCCGCGCGGCGCGACGCCCGTCGACTTCGCCTACGCGATCCACTCGGAGGTCGGCCACCACTGCGCCGGCGCGCGGGTGAACGGCGCGATCGTGCCGCTCCGCTACAAGCTGCACAACGGCGACACGCTCGAGATCATCACGAGCCCGCAGCAGCAGCCGAGCAAGGACTGGCTCGACTTCGTCGCCACCGGCCGCGCGCGCTCGCGCATCCGCACGTACATCCGCGCCGAGGAGCGCAAGAGCGCCATCAAGCTCGGCAGAGAGCTGCTCGAGCGCTCCTTCCACCGCAAGGACACGAGCTTCTCGCGCTGGACCAAGAAGGCAGGCGAGACCGAGCGGGTCGCCGATCACTTCAAGGTGGGCAGCACCGAGGAGCTCTTCGCGCTCGTCGGCTACGGCCGCCTTCAAGCGAGCGAGGTCTACGACGTCGCGGTCCCGCCGCAGCACGAGGCCGAGCGCGAGTCGCTGCGGCCGAGCTTCTTCGAGAAGACCGTCCGCAAGGTCACCGGCAAGGACGGCCACCAGGGCATCAAGATCGACGACGTCGACGACGTGCTCGTGCGCTTCGCCAAGTGCTGCAACCCGCTGCCCGGCGACGCGATCACCGGCTGGATCACCCGCGGCCGCGGCGTGACGGTGCACCGGCGCGCGTGCGCCAAGTCGCTCGAGCTCGATCCCGAGCGCCGCATCGACGTCACGTGGTCCGACGCGCTCAAGGTCGACCGGCCGGTGCAGCTGCGGGTGAGCACCGCCGATCGCCCCGGCATCCTCGCGAACGTCAGCGCCGCGTTCACCGAGAGCGGCGTGAACATCACCGAAGCCAACTGCAGGGTGGGGACCGACGGAGGCGCCGTGAATCTCTTCCAGTTCACCGTGAGCGACGTGGCCAAGCTCCGCTCGCTGATGCGGCGCATCAGCCAGATCGAGGGCGTGTACGACGTGGAGCGCACCTGATGCGGTCGACGCGCACCACGAACGCCGTGCAGCGAGTGGACATGCTGCTGGTCCAGGCCGAGCGCTTCGCGCAGGTGACGAGCGCGGAGGAGGCGATCGCGCGGGCGCGGCAGGTCATCGCGTACGCCAAGCGCGAGAGCGCGCGCCACCCCGAGCTCGCCGACGAGCTCCGGATGCGCGCGCTCTTGGCCGAGTCGCTGATCGCGCGGCTCGGCGAGCGCACGCGCGACGCGAGCGGCGAGCTGCTCGTGCGCGCGGGCGACGCTCGGACGGCAGACGCCTGGGACTGATGCGCGGCGCGAGCATGGCGTGCCTC
>JAEZBP010001119.1 GCA_023427125.1 Pseudomonadota bacterium
GCCAGCGCCCGCAGCGCCGCGAGGTCGCCCTCGGTCGCGCGCTCGTCGGCGATCGCGCGATCGCCCATCACGTACACGCGGAGCGCGTCGTGGACGACCTGCACCGCGAAGTCGATCGCGTGCGGCCGCGCGTCGATCGCGCTCATGTACTCGGGGAAGCTCTCCCAGCTCCACGGGATGCCCTCGGCGAGCGCAGCGCCGGGGATGTCTTCGACACCCTCCATGAGATCGACCAAGCGTTGCCGGTCGGACGCGCGCACCGGCGCGAAGCCGACCCCGCAGTTTCCCATCACCGCCGTGGTCACGCCGTGGAAGCAGGACGGCGCGAGCTCGTCGTCCCACGCCACCTGCCCGTCGTAGTGGGTGTGGATGTCGACGAAGCCCGGCGTGACGATCGCGCCCTCGGCGTCGATCGTGCGGTCCGCGGCGCCCGCGCACTCACCCACCTCCACGATGATTCCGTCCTTCACGGCCACGTCCGCGCGGAGGGGCTCGCCACCGGTTCCGTCCACCACCGTGCCGCCGACGATCTTCAGGTCGAATGCCATCGGCGGAGGATACGCGGATCAGACGTCGACTTCGCGCTGGAAAGGATAGAGCGCGCCGAGATCGAGGATCTCGGTGAGCTCGTCGAGCGCGGCGCGGCTCTCGTCGAGGAGCTTCGGATCCGCGAGATCGTCGGCGGCGAGCCTGTCGCGGTAGCGCGTCTCGACCCACGACACGAGCCGCGCGTAGAGCGAGTCGTTCATCACGCACGCGGGATTGACGGCCGCCCGCTCCGCCTCGGTCAGCACCACGCGCAGGCGGAGGCACGCGGGGCCGCCGCCGTTCTGCATGCTCTGGCGCAGGTCGAAGGTGCGCACCGCGTGGATCGGCTGGCCGGCGCCCACGTGCGCGTCGAGCCAGCGGCGCACCGGCCCGATCTCGCGGCACTCCTCGGGCGCGATCAGCACGAGGCCCTCGTCGGCTCGCACGAGCTGCGAGTTGAAGAGGTAGCTCTTCACCGCGTCGTCGACGCTCAGCTCGCGCGCCGCGACCTGGATCGGCGTGAAGCCCTCCACCTTCTCGGCGAGCTCACGCAGGAGGGCCTCGCGCTCGAGGAAGGCCTGCTCGTGGAAGAGGAGCACTCGCTCGGTGCCCACCGCGACCACGTCGTTGTGGAAGACGCCGCGATCGATCACGTCGGGGTGCTGCTGCGCGAAGATCGCGCGCTCGGCCGGGACGCCGGCGAGGCGCGCGACCGCCTGGCTGGCCTCGAGGGTCTGCCGCGCCGGAAAGCGCGTGGGCGCGGGGCCGCCCTGGCGGAGCCCCCGGCGCCCGTACACGAAGAGGTGCACGCCCGGCCCTGCGACGTCGGCCCCGAGCCGGGTGTGGTTGGCGGCGCCCTCGTCGCCGAGGCTCGGCGTCGCGAGGAGCGGCTGGTGCACGGCGAAGCGATCGGGATCCGGGAAGACCGCGCGGAGCGCGCGCCGCGTCGTCTCGGGCTCGATGGCGCGGTGGGCCTTCTCGATCAGATTGGCCGGGATGAAGTGCACGCGCCCGTCGCCGCTGTCCGCGCTCGGCACCACCGTCGCCGCGTTCGCGGTCCACATCGCCGAGGCGCTCGACGTGATCGCGAGCAGGGTGGGGTCCTCCTTCGCGGCGCGCGCGATCACCCCGGCGTCCGTCCCCTCGAAGCCGAGCCGGCGCAGCGCGCGCACGTCGGGTCGCTCGTGCGGCGGGAGCACGCCCTGCACGATGCCGAGCTCGGCGAGCGCCTTCATCTTCGCCAGGCCCTGGAGCGCCGCCTGCTTCGGGGAGGCGACCGCGCCGCCGTGCGAGGTCGAGGCCACGTTCCCGTAGCTCAGCCCGGCGTAGTTGGGGGTGGGGCCCACGATCCCGTCGAAGCTCGCCTCGGTGGTGCTCGATCCCATGGCCGAGAATTAGCACGCAACGATGGCGGGCCGGGGCCGATGAGGGCGCCATGACCATCCGGGAGATCGAGCTCGAGTCCGCGGAGTACCCGGCGCGCCTGCGCGTGCTCGGTGACGCTCCGAAGAAGGTGTGGCTGCGAGGCGCGCTGCCGTCGCGGCCGTCGGTCGCCATCGTCGGCACCCGGCGCGCGTCGAGGGAGGCGCTGGCGTTCACCGAGCGCCTCGCGCTCGAGCTCGGCCGGGCGGGCGTGCCGGTCGTCTCGGGTGGCGCGGAGGGCATCGACGCGGCGGCGCATCGTGGCGCGCTCGAGGCCGGTGTCGCGACCGTGGTGGTGCACGGCACCTCCCTGCGCGACCTCTACCCGCCCCGTCATCGGACCTTGTTCACGCAGATCCTCGAGGCCGGCGGAGCGTGGCTCAGCGAGACGCCGATCGGCGCGCCGGCGCTCGGCTTCCGCTTCCTGAAGCGAAACCGCCTCATCGCCGCGCTCGTCGAGCTGGTGGTGGTCGTACAGGCGCCGGCCCGCTCGGGCGCGCTATCGACGGCTCGTTTCGCGCGCGCCCTCGATCGTCCGGTCCTCGCGGTGCCCGCCGCGCCGTGGGATCCGCGCGGCGCGGGCACGCTCGCGCTGCTCGCGGCGGGAGCCCGGATGTGCCGCGCGCCGGTCGACGTTCTGGAGCTGCTCGGCCTCCCGGGCATCCCGATCGATCCGCCGCGCGCCGAGCCTGGGCTCGGGAGCCCCGACGCGGAGCTCGTCGTGGCCGCGCTCCTCGACGCGCCGGCCCATGTCGACGAGCTCGTCACGCGCACGAGCCTCCCCGCCGCCCGCGTCTCGGTCGCGCTGGTGGAGCTCTCGATCGCTCGCCGCGCCCGCCAGGACGGCGGTGTCTGGCGAGCTGCCTGATCCGCTCGGGTCATGCGCCGAATGTCGGTGTCTCGGTTCTCGCGCAGAGGCGCAGCCCGTAGAGGAGCGACGGCGTCGTGTCGCGCTACCTCGAGATCATCTTCGAACAGGGCGTTCGGCTCTTCGCGCGGGACACGCTCGAGTCGCTCGGCGCGGCCCCCACGAGCAGCTCCCCGCCCGGCCATTCGCGCTCGAGGGCGCAGCCCTCGCGGACCTCGACGGCGACGGCAACGTCGAGCTCGTTCAGCTCACCGGCCCGACGCAGGCTACCGCTTCGATCGCCCCCCCGACGTCGACCTCCCCGCGCTGGGCTACGCCGAGACGAGCAACGTCTTCTACCAGGTGGGGCCGATCACCCGCTTCGGCGGCGCATCGACGTTCTACCGGCTCGAGGAGACCGAGGCCTTCGACGGCGGCATCGAGAGCGTCACGTCCGACGCGTATCACCTCGTCGCGGAGGAGGTCGAGGACGCGGTCGGCAACACGACGCAGGCCGACATCGACTACCACGTGCTCGCCCCGTGGCGCCTCACGGACGCGAACGGGACGGTCCAGGAGATCGACTACGACCCGCTCGGAGTCGCGCGCCGCACGAGCCGCTACGGCACCGCGCTCAACGCGTCTGCGACACTGGTGGACCACGGGTTCACGGCGCTGACGCTGGGCGAGGCGCTGCCGACGTTCGCGGCGGCGCTGTCGGATCCGGAGGGCGAGCTCGACGAGGTCGAGAGCCTCTTCCTTTACGAGTTCCCGACCGGAGGCGCGCCGATGCGCATCCTCGCGCTGAGCGCGGAGGAGCTCGTCGATCGCGGACCCGACGCGAGCAGCGTCGCGGCGCGCGCGCAGGTGTCGCTGGCGTGCCTCGACGGCTTCGGCCGCGAGCTACAGCGCCGCGTGCTCGTCGAGCCGGGGACCGCCTACGTGGAGGACGGGGGCAACCTCGTCGAGGATGACGACATCTCGCCGCGCTGGCGGGTGACCGGGCACATCGTCTACGACGCGAAGCAGCAGGTCCGGCAGCAGTTCGAGCCCTTCTTCCGCGGAGACCACGCGTGGGAGGCTGCGCTCTCGCGCCGGCAGTTTGGTGTCGCGACGACCGCGCACTACGACGCGCTCGGCCGCGGCGTGCGGCAGGACTTCCCGAACGGCACCTTCACCGACACCACGTTCACGGCGTGGAGCCGCACCACGCGCGACCCGAACGACAGCGTCGGGGACGCGTCGGACTACAGCACCCCGCGATCGTCCCTCGCGACGACCGCTCCCGAGCGGATCGCGCTCGACCAAGCGCTCGAGAACGCAGACACGCCGGTGACGGTGCACCTCGACGCGCTCGGCCGCGAGATCGCGACCGTCGAGGTGATCGAGGACGACGTCGAGCTGACGGAGCAGGCGGTCCTCGACATCCGCGGCCTCTCCGAGGCGACCATCGATCGCCGCGAGCTGACCGCGAGCACCCGCGCGTACGACCGCCTCGGGCGGCTGCTGCGCGAGACGTCGGTGGACGCCGGCGAGCACCGCGGGCTCTTCGACGCCGCGGGCCGCGAGGTCAAGCACTGGCACGAGGACACGGAGGAGGAGCGCGTCTACGACGTCGCGGGGCGTCTGCTCGAGCGGCACGTCACGCACGACAGCACCACGTGGCTCGCCGAGCGCTACACGTATGGCGAGGGCGCGACCGGCGCCGCCGACAAGAACCAGCTCGGCCGCCTGATCAAGGTCGAGGACGGCGCCGGCGTGCAAGAGACCCTGCGCTACGGCGCCTTCGGCGAGCCCCTCGAGGTCGAGCGCACGCTGACCGCGACGCCGGGGCTCGACCCCGACTGGTCGGGCTCGGTCACGCTCGAGAGCAGCGGGTACACGACGAAGAGCGCGTTCGACGCGCTCGGCCGGCGGGCGAGGGCGTTCTTGCCCGACGGCACCGAGCGCCGCGTCGAGCACCTGCGCAGCGGCCCTGTCACCAAGCTCCAGGTGGTCACGCCGGATGCTGTGGTACGGACCATTCTCGACGGCGTCGAGTACAACGCCCGCGGCCAGCAGGTCCGCGCCGAGCTCGGCAACGATGTCGAGGTCAGCTCCGAGTACGACGAGGAGACGTTCCGGCTCTACCGACGGCACGCGGTGCACGACGGGACCGACACGTACCAGGACCTGCGCCACCATTACGACCCGGTCGGCAACCTCGTCTACCTCGACGACCTCGCGCAGCGTCCGACGGCGACTCACGTCATCAATGGCCTGACGGTCACAGCCGAGCGGGTCTACCGCTACGACGCCCGTTACCAGCTCATCGAGGCGACGGGCCGCGTCCACAACGCGCTTACCCGACCGGACTACCGCGGTGATGCCCCGGTGAGCGGCAGCTTCCGCGGGACCCGCCGCGTCGGCCTGAACGACGGCGGCGCCGTCGTCCGCTACCTCCGCACCTACAGCTACGACCACGGCGGCAACCTCCTCGGCTGGAATCACGGCCCCGAGGGAATGGGCGGCGGTAACAGCTGGACGAACGAGAAGTGGGTCTCCTCCACCTCGAACCGCAGCTACCTCGCGAAGGACCTCGACGGCCTCCCCATCAGCGATCCCGCCTCGA
>JAEZBP010001178.1 GCA_023427125.1 Pseudomonadota bacterium
CCGCTCGACCGCGCGACGCATCGCGGGATCGAGCGGCTGGGGGAGCCACTCACAGACTCGAGCGCTCACTCCGGGAGCACCGCGCGCCGCACCTCGAAGACGAGGGTCGGCGTCCGCTTGCGCGACACGCTCGCCGCGATCTCCGCCCGCAGCTCGGGCGTCGCTCGAGTGAGCGCCGCGTGCACCGCGTCGCTGTCGACCTCGGGGCCGACCTCGACCTGGACGAGGAGCCGCGACGCATCCGGCGCCGGCACCACGCCCATCACGTACGCCGAGAGGAGCAGCTCGCTCGAGCTCTGCGCGAGCACCAGCGAGAGCGTCTCCTCGACGGCCGCGCAGAGCTGCGCGTCCTTGATCTGCTCGCGCCTCGAGCGCGAGCCTGAGAACCGATCACGCGGGCCGCCTCCGGCCCGCTTGCTTCCCTTGGCCATCTCTTCCCTCTTCGCCTTGGATCGCGCGACGCACACGCGTGCACGACGCGAATCGCGAGCCAATCCGTGTGGAACGTTTCGAGGGAGCCTTCGCGGGGCGAGCGCTCGCGAGTCAAGCTAGCTAGGCGCGCGCGTGCGAAGAGCTCGGGATGGACTGAAGAGGGAGCATGGTGTCCTCCGAGGTCGCTGATGGTGACGGCGCTCGGGCGTGCGCGCAAGCCCGGGTGCGCTCACTCGGCCCGCTCTCCGATCTGGAGTGGCCGTCACGCGAGGGCCCTGTCCGGCCTGAAGCGCCCGACGGCTGCGTGCGACGACGGCTCCCCAGATCGCGCGCATGGAGAGATTGAACGACTGCCACAGGAGAACGAAGGCGAGGACGCGCACCCACCGACGACGCTTGCCGTTTCGCGGCGCGCGGCACCCGGGTGAGCAGCGACACACGCGCACGTAGCGACACTTCAGAAGACCTGCGGCGCGCTCGCCGGCGTCTCGGGCGCGCCGCGGCGGCGGCCGGTGATCTGCATCATCACGAAGAGGGTGAGGATCGCGAGCGCGGTGATGGCGAGGCCCGTGAAGCCCTCGAGCAGGAAGGTGGCCGAGAAGAGGACGAGGTAGATGAGCTGGGAGATGCCGACCTCGCAGAGGGCGAAGCGCCAGCCGACGAAGAGCCGCGCGTAGCTGATGACGAGGAAGATCGAGACGCCCGCGCTCAGCGCGAAGGAGGGGATGATCGAGAGGTGGTCGACGAGGTAGGCGAAGAGGAGGTGGAACGCGAAGAACGAGCACCCGAGGAAGAAGAAGTGCATCGGGTGGAGCTCGCGCCGCTGCGCGCCGCCGAGCACGGCGACGACGAAGAAGAAGAACAAGAGCCCGACCGGCGCGAAGAAGGTGATGCGCGACGCGAGCGGGCCGGGGTTGATGCGCGCGGGCGGCTCGACGCCGATCGGCTGGTTCGCGATGAGGCTCTCGAAGCGCCAGGTGCCCTGCCAGCCGGCGCCGCGCGGGCCGTGCTCGGTCGGGCCGTGCTCGGACGGGCTGAGCGTGCCGGCCGGGAAGTCGACGTCGTCGAAGTCGGTGGTCATGACGAGGCGAAAGTCACTCACGCGGGTCGTCCCGTGCGACATGCGGTAGTGCCAGGTGCCGGTGCCGCGGGTGCGGTAGGCGACGTCGAAGCTCGCGCGCTCGTGCGGGCCGAGCTGCGCGGTCCACGACGCGGAGCCTCCCTCGATGTCGACCTCGACCGCTTCACCCGCTGCGTCGCGCACCATGAAGCCGTCGTACACCGCGTGATCGGACTGCAATGGGAACGCGAGCGTGACCTCGCGCGCCGCCGCGTCGGGGTTGGTGAAGGCGTAGCGGCCCTGAAAGCTCACCGCGTAGGTGGGGAACCACACGAGGCCGCGCTGGCGATGCTCGAGCGCGAGCTCGACCGCGAGGTCGGAGGCCACGAGCGGGACCGGCACGTCGATCCGCTCGGGCGCCTCGCTCGTCTCGGTCGAGACCGCGCCGTTCGCGTCGGTGACTGTGCGAGTGCTCCGCCGCATCGTGACGTCGGCGTACGTCGCGCTCGGCTGCTGCTGCTCGAGCGGCGGCCCCCAGAGCTGATGCACCTCCGGGCTCAGCGCGGCCGACGACTCGCCCGAGCGCACGACCAGCGTCGAGCCGAGGATGACCCAGCCCAGCGCGCACCCGATCCACACCGCCCCGATCCCGATCAGTCGCTTCATCGCCTGCGTCTCCTTCTGCGCTCTACTTGAAGGAGCGGGCAGGAGGAGCGGCAGAGCGCGCGCGGAGATGTCGGGGCCGAGATGAGGCGATCTCGTGACGGCGTCAGCCGGTCATGGCCTCCATGAGCAGCGCGCCGCCGCGACCCCTCACGATGGCGTCGGCCGCGACGATGGCGGCCGCCAGCACCATCAGCGCCACCGCGCCGCCGATCCTCCCCGCGCTGGGGCGCACGCGCAGCGCGGCGAGGCCCGCGATCAGCGCGGACGCGATCGAGGCGAGCGGCAGGCCGAAGAAGGACGCGATGGCGAGCGGGCCGAGCTCGGCCGCCGCGGTCGCGAGCAGCGTCGAGCGCGCCTCCGGCTCGGCGAAGGCGAGCGCGCCGAAGATCTCCATCGTGCCCGACGCGGCCGCGTGCGAGGCGCCCGCCACGACCGCGAGG
>JAEZBP010000901.1 GCA_023427125.1 Pseudomonadota bacterium
CCTCCGAATCCTCCGCCGGGCGGAGGCTGGCCTCCAAAACCGGGGCCGGGCTGAGTGGGCGGCTGGCCACCGAACGCGCCGCCCGGGGGGCCGCTCGGAGGCGGTCCTCCCGGCGCCCCGCCGGGCGCTGGCGATCCGCCCGGAGGCGGCGGCGCCCCGAGGCCGCTCATCATCATCGTGCCCTTGAACTTCTGCTGCTGCGGGGCCTTCGCCTGCAGCTCGGTGCCGCATCCCACGCACTGGGCTGCGGTGTCGGTGTTGGGCTTGCCGCAATTGGGACAGAAAACAGTCACGTTCCGCCTCCGCCTCCGCCGGCGTGGGTGCCGGACGGGGCCCGCTCCGGGTCGATGGGCGAGCGCGCGCAAGACTACTCAGAACGCGACGCTTAGGGAAGAGGTTTGACCGTCGCGCCGAACGACTCCGGTCTTCCTTGACAGACGCCCACGGTCAGCCTAGCGTCCGACCCGCGCGAGACCCGAAGTACCACGATTTTCCCACGTTTTCGCGCCCAAACCGCTCCGATGGGCATCGCTGCCCCGCTCGCCCGAGGAGCTCGCGACAGGTCTCATGGCGTTCAGTCTCTCGCTGGAGAAAGAGAAGGTCGTCGACGAGCTGATCGCTCGTTACCCGACCAAGATGGCCGCGTGCATCCCGGTGCTCCACCTCTGCCAGGAGGAGCGCGGCTGGGTCAGCCCGGACATCGTCGACTACGTGGCCGCGCGGCTCGAGATGAGCACCAGCGAGGTCAAGGGCGTGGTCACGTTCTACACGATGTACCACCAGCACGAGGTGGCGCCGAACGTGATCTGGGTGTGTCGCACCCTCTCGTGCGAGCTGCGCGGCGCCAAGTCGATCCAGGCTCACCTCGAGCAGCGCCTCGGCTGCGAGGCGGGCGGGACGAGCCGCGACGGGAAGGTGACCCTGCTGACCGCCGAGTGCCTCGCGTCCTGCGGCAGCGGGCCGATGGTCCAGCTGCGGAAGGCGTCCGGCGAGCAGGTGTTCCGCGAGGATCTCACCCCTGAGGCGCTCGACGATCTGCTCGACGAGCTCGGGGTGGCCGACGCGCGACAGCCCGCGCCGGCTGAGGCGGAGGAGTAGCCGTGGCCGAGCACGCGAAGATCCTGTCGAATCGCTTCGACGTCGACGAGGCCTGGACGCTGCCCGTGGCCGAGCGCCTCGGCGCTTACCAGACCGCCCGCACCGTGCTGACCACCCTCGACCCGGAGAAAATCCGCGAGGAGATGAAGGCGGCGAACGTGCGCGGCCGGGGCGGCGCGGGCTTCCCTGCCGGGATGAAGTGGGGCTTCCTGCCGAAGGACGCCGAGACCGTCTACCTCGTGATCAACGCCGACGAAGGCGAGCCGGGCACCTTCAAGGACCGGCAGATCATGGAGAAGGACCCGCACCGGCTGGTCGAGGGCTGCATCATCGCGATGAGGGCCATCGGCGCGCACGTCTGTTACATCTACGTGCGCTGCGAGCTGGTGAAGTCGATCCGCCGGCTCGAGGCCGCGGTCGAGGAAGCGCGCGCGAAGGGCTACCTGGGCAAGCGGCCGTTCGGCAAGGACTGGCCGCTCGAGATCCACGTGCACCCGGGCGCCGGCGCGTACATCTGCGGCGAGGAGACCGCGCTCTTGAACTCGCTCGAGGGCAAGCGCGGCGAGCCTCGGATCAAGCCGCCGTTCCCGGCGATCAAGGGCGCCTTCGGGCAGCCGACGATCGTGAACAACGTCGAGACGATCGCGTCGGTGCCGGACATCCTCAAGATGGGCGGCAAGGCCTGGTCGGACATCAGCCTCCTGCCCGAGTCCTTCCGCGACGGCGGCACCCGCCTCTACGGCGTGAGCGGCCACGTGAAGCGCCCGGGGATCTACGAGGCGCCCGTCGGCATCACGCTGCGCGAGCTGATCTACGAGCTCGGCGGCGGCATGCTGCACGACGATCGGCCGCTCAAGGGCGTCATCCCGGGCGGCAGCTCGACGCCGGTCATCCACCCCGATCACAAGGTGCACGCGCCCAAGGCGGAGGATCTCCTCCACCCCTGGCACGGCAAGCCGCACCTCGACGTGCCGATGGGCGTCGACACGATGCGCAGCATCGGCACGATGCTCGGCACCTGCTGCGCGATCGTGATGGACTCCTCGGTCAACATGGTCGACGCCGCGCGCAACCTGATGAGGTTCTACGCGCACGAGTCGTGTGGGCAGTGCACGCCCTGCCGCGAGGGCACCGGCTGGCTGGCCGACGTGCTCGCCCGCATCGCACATGGCGAGGCCACGCGGGCCGACGTCGATCTCCTCGTCGACATCTCGAGCAACATGATGGGCAACACGATCTGCGCGCTCGCGGACGGCACGGCGATGCCGATGCTGGGCTTCATCCGCTGCTACCCGCAGGAGTTCTACGAGGCCGCCGAGAAGGGGATGGCGCGAGGCAGCCTCGACGAATCGGCCCGCCTCTTGTTCGCAAGCTCCTCCATCGCAGCGGAGGCGACGTGAGCACCGGGGGCGAGATCGTCTTCGCGCTCTGCGCCGTCGTCGCGATCGTGGCGGCCGTGCTGACCGTGAGCCTGCGGAGCCCGCTGCGCGCGGCGATGGCGCTCCTCACGAACATCCTCGCGCTCGCGGGGCTCTACGTGACCCTGCACGCGCACCTGCTCGCCGCGATCCAGCTGATCGTGTACGCGGGCGCGGTCGTCGTCCTCTTCATCTTCGTGATCATGCTGATCGGCCCGGCGTCGATGCCGGAGCGCACCGACCAGAAGGGGCTCCTGGTGCGCGCGGCGTCGGCGGTGGTCATGGCGCTCGTCGGCGGGGCTGTCGCGTTCAGCGTGGCGGGCGTCAGCCGGCCCTATGTCGACCAGGATCAGTGCGCGGACGGGGTGGCCGAGTGCGGTCAGTTCGGCGGCGTCGACGCGCTGGCCGGGGCGATCTACCGGGACTCGGCGGTGCCCTTCGAGCTGGTCTCGGTGCTGCTCTTGGTGGCGGTCCTCGCTGCGGTCGCCGTCGCGCGCGGCCGCTCCCCCAGCGAGAAGAAGGCGCTCGAAGAGCGCGCTGGAAACACTGCAAGCTCCGCCGGTGCATCCGGCGCACCCGAGTGAGGGGTCCACGGTGGAGATCGGCCTCGGAACATACCTCGCGCTCGCCTCGGTGCTCTTCGGCATCGGTGCCGTCGGGTTCCTGACGCGGCGCAACACCCTGCTCCAGCTCATGTCGATCGAGATCATGCTGAACTCGGTCAACCTGACGTTGGTGGCGTTCAACCGCTGGAGCCCCGCGAACCACGCCGGCCAGGTGTTCGCGTTCTTCGTGATCGCGGTCGCCGCCGCGGAGCTCGCGGTGGGCCTCGCGATCTTGATCAGCCTGTATCGCCTCCGGAAGACCGTGGAGAGCGATCGAGCCGACCTCTTGAAGCACTAGGACAGCGCGCATGGCCATCGGCTTCTTCCAGCAGGCGCTCCTGTGGATCGTCCTCCTCCCGCTCCTCGGCGCGCTGATCAACGGCGTCGCCGGCGCGCGCGCGAGCAAGAGCCTCGTCTCGGCGGTGGCCGTCGGCTCGGTGTTCGGCGCGTTCCTCCTGAGCCTCGCGTGCTTCGGGTTCTTGCTCAACTCCCACGCTGACCTGGTCCTGCAGAACGACGTCTACGAGTGGTTCTCGATCGACTGGTCGAGCAACGGCGTCGAGCGGAGCGTGCCGATCCGGGTGCGCTTCCTGATGGATCACCTCAGCGCGATCATGACCGTGATGGTCACCGGGATCGGCGCGCTGATCCACGTCTACAGCGTCGGGTACATGGGCGATGACCCCGGGTACGCGCGCTTCATGACGTACCTGAACCTCTTCATGGGGTCGATGCTGATCCTCGTCCTGGCGAGCAGCATCCCGCTGATGTTCGTGGGCTGGGAGGGCGTCGGCCTCTGCAGCTACCTGCTCATCGGCTTCTGGTACACCAACAAGGACTACGCGGCGGCCGGTCGCAAGGCCTTCGTGGTCAACCGCATCGGCGACTTCGGCGTCCTCGTCGGGATGTTCCTGATCCTCGCGGCGCTCGCCGGCACCTCGGACGCGTTCGAGTTCGCGACCATCAACCAGAACGCCGCCAGGCTCTCGGCCACGCCCTTCGTCCTCGGCACCTGGAGCACCGAGGCGAGCGTCGCGACGGTCGGCGTCCTCTTCTTCTTCCTCGGCTGCGCCGGCAAGAGCGCGCAGATCCCGCTGTACATCTGGCTCCCGGACGCGATGGCGGGCCCGACGCCGGTCTCCGCCCTCATCCACGCGGCGACCATGGTCACCGCGGGCGTCTACTTCCTCGTGCGCCTCTCGCCGCTCGTCGTGGAGAGCCCCTTCGCGATGACCGTCATCGCCATCGTGGGCGCTCTGACGGCGCTGGTCGCGGCGAGCATCGCGCTCGTCCAGAACCAGCTGAAGAAGGTCCTCGCCTACTCCACGGTGAGCCAGCTCGGCTTCATGTTCGCGGCCGTCGGCATGGGCGCGTTCGCGGGCGGCATCTTCCACGTCTTCACGCACGCGTTCTTCAAGGCCTGCCTCTTCCTCGGGGCCGGCTCGGTGATGCACGCGATCCACGCGCACGGCGACGCGGACATCCGCTATCTCGGCGGCCTGAAGAAGTGGCTGCCGAAGACGCACATCACCTTCGCGATCAGCACCGCGGCCATCGCGGGCCTGCCGCTCCTCAGCGGCTTCTTCTCGAAGGACGAGATCCTCCTCGGCGCGGCCACCTGGGGCGCCGAGAGCCCCTACGCGGCGTGGGTGGGCTGGGTGGTCTTCGGCATCCTGGTCCTCGCGGCCACGATGACCGCCTTCTACATGTTCCGGATCTACCTTCGGACCTTCCACGGCGAGTACAAGGGCGGTCACCCGCCGGAGGACGCGCACGGCTCATCGGAGGCCGTCGACGACGATCACGCGCACGATCACGCGCACGCGGAGCCGCACGAGTCGCCCGCCACGATGACGGTGCCGCTCTATGTGCTCGCGGCGGGCGCGGCGGTCGTGGGCTTCCTCGGCCTGCCCCACGTCATCCACGCGCCCAACCTCTGGAGCGAGTGGCTGACGCCGCAGTACGAGGCGTTCGTCGAGGCGATCGAGGCGAGCGAGCTCGAGGATCACGCGGCGCAGATCGCCGAGGCGACCAACATCGCGCGCCGTGAGGTCCCGCGGGTCACCGTCGCGACCCTCGAGTTCGACTCGACCGACCCGAGCCAGAACGTCGAGCAGCTCGTGCACGCGCCCGCCTGGGTCGCGCTGCTCGCGATGGTGCTGGGCACGCTCGCCGGCCTCTTCGGCTTCGGCCTCGCCTTCGTCTGGTACATGCGGCTGAACGGCGCGCCGGCGGCGCGGCTGCAAGCGGCGATGCCGGGCGTGCACCGCTTCTTGATGAACAAGTGGTACGTCGACGAGCTCTACGGCGCGACGATCGTCCAGCTCAACAAGTGGCTCGCGGTCTTCGCGGCCAACCTCGATCGCTTCGTGGTCGACGGCCTGATCGCCAAGTGCACCGCGCTCGCGATGAAGACGGGCGGCTACCTCGTGACGCGCACCCAGACCGGCGCGGTCTACGCGTACGCGGCCATGTTCGTCCTCGGCCTGGCCGGCCTCGGCTGGTGGTTCATGTACCCGCACCCGAGCCTGCGTCGGGTGGATGACGCGGCCGACTCGGTGACCTGGTCGGCGGGCAGCGGCCTCGGGTATCGCTACCGGTGGGACTTCGACTCGAACGGCGAGTGGGACACGGACTGGGGTCACGAGAGCGTCAAGCAGAACGACTATCACGGCGCCCAGTTCAGCGCGCTCGTCGCGGTGCTCGATCTCCCCGCGTTCCGGCAGCCGCAGCCCCACGAGGTGCTGCTCGAGCGGGAGACGCAGTGGGAGATCGCGGCCGAGCCCGACGAGGCCGCGACCACGCTGCCGCTCGAGGGCTTCCTCGCGGAGGATGCCGTGCCGCCGACCGTGGCCTATCGGAACGTCCTGCGCGTCGACGGACGGCTCCCGGGCGATCGCCCGGCGGCCGAGGCCGCGGAGGGCGAGCCGCCGACCACGGCGATCGAGCTCACGCTCGTCGACGGACAAGAGCGCCGCCGCGTGGTCTGGGGCCCGGAGAGGCACGACGTGCGAGTCGAGGAGGGCGGAGGGTTCTCGGCCATGCTCGGCGCGAGCGACTGGCTGAGCCCGAGCGTGTTCCCCGAGGCTGACGGTGAGCCGAGCCCGAGCGAGCGCCGCTTCGTCATCGTGACGGTGGGAGGCGAGCCCGTGGGTGAGCCCATCGACATCACGGGCCAGCTCCCCGAGCCGCGCCTCTTGGTGCGGATCAACGGCGCGGACATCCCCGACAACGATGGCGTCGCTGACGGCATGCTGGCGCTCGCGCCGGGCGCTCAGGTCAGCGTCCGCTCCGCCTCCCTCACCGTGGCGGTGCGGGTGCGCGCCACCGTCGAGGTCGAGAACGCCTTCGGCAACCTGGGCCGCAGCAGCGAAGACGCGACGCTGCGCCTGAGCGGTGACGCTGCGACCGCGCAGCTGATCCCGATCGACCTGGGCCGCATCGATCGCAACGATCGCGTGGAGAACGCGCCGTGACGGACGTCCTCACCACTCTCCTCTTCTTCCCGCTGGCCTGGGTCGTCGTGACCCTGCTCGCCACCCGCGTCTTCCCGAAGAGCGGCCCGCTCGGCGCGGTCCTCGCGATGACCTCGGCCGTGGCGCTGACCGCCATCGTGTTCGGCGCGCCGTCGTCCGAGGGCCTCTTGACGGCCATCCTCGTGTGGCCGGTGCTCGGCGCCTTCCTCGCCCTCTTCGTGCCGCGCCAGTGGGCGGACGGCATTCGGAGCTTCGCGAGCGTCTGGCTCTGGGCGGGGTTCGTCCTCTCGCTCTACCTGCTGGGGCCGGTCGTCCGCGCCGCCATCGGCGACGCGAGCGGCGGGCTCGGTCACTACGCGTGGGTGGTGCTCTCGCCCTTCTTCGGCGACATCGCGTTCGCCGCCGACTACGGCCAGGGCACCTACCAGCTCGTCGAGAACGTCCCGTGGATCGAGGCCTTCGGCATCCACTACAAGGTGGGCATCGACGGCATCAGCCTCTGGCTGATCATCCTGACCACGCTGCTGACGCCCCTCTCGCTCGACGCCTCGTGGAATTCGGTCACCACCAAGGTGAAGGAGTTCGCCTTCGCGTTCCTGCTCCTGCAGGTGGGGATGCTCGGCGCGTTTCTCGCGCTCGATCTCTTCCTGTTCTACGTATTCTGGGAGCTGATGCTGGTGCCGATGTACCTGATCATCGGCGTCTGGGGCGGCAAGGAGCGCGTCTACGCCTCGGTCAAGTTCTTCGTCTACACGATGGCCGGCAGCCTGCTGATGCTGGTCGGGATCCTCTTCGTCGTCTTCCAGTACCAGGCGGTCCACCCCGCGGGCGTGATCACCTTCGATCTGGAGCAGCTCTCGACGCTGGTGCTGCCGCACGCGCAGCAGATGGTGCTCTTCTTCGCGTTCGGCATCGCCTTCGCGATCAAGGTGCCGATGGTGCCTTTCCACACCTGGCTGCCGGACGCGCACGTGCAGGCGCCGGTGGGCGGCTCTGTGATTCTGGCGGCGGTGCTCCTCAAGCTCGGCGGCTACGGCTTCATCCGCTTCGCGATGCCCCTCTTCGCGTGGGCCAGCCAGAACCTGGCGCCGACCCTCGCGGGCGTCGCGGTCGCCGGCATCATCTACGGTGCGTACTGCGCGTGGGTGCAGCGCGACATCAAGAAGCTCGTGGCCTACAGCTCGGTGAGCCACCTCGGCTTCGTCATGCTCGGCATCTTCGCGATGACCGAGGGCGGCGTCGAGGGCGCGATCCTCCAGATGGTGAGCCATGGCGTCTCGACCGGCGCGCTCTTCATCCTCGTCGGCGTCATCTACGATCGCCTCCACACCCGCGACTTCGCCGACTTCGGCGGCCTCGCGAAGGTGATGCCGGTCTACGCGACACTCTTCGTGATCGTCGCGATGAGCTCGATCGGCCTGCCCGGCACCAACGGCTTCGTCGGCGAGTTCATGGTGATGACGAGCGCGTTCGTGTCGGACAGCCTCGGCCAGCATGGCAAGGTCCAGGCGGTGATCGCGGCGCTCGGCGTCATCCTCGCCGCCATCTACATGCTGCACGCGGTGCTGAAGACCTTCTGGGGCCCGATCGACAAGAAGAAGAACGAGGCCCTTACCGACCTGACCAGTCGCGAGAAGTGGATCCTCGCGCCGCTGATCGGGCTGGTGTTCTGGATCGGCCTCGTGCCGAGCTTCTTCCTGACGCCGATGGAGGCGTCGGTGGGGCGCTTCGTCGACGAGTGGTCGATGCGGGCCAACAGCGCTCGCCAGGACGGCGAGGCGCGCATCCTCGGTGGCGTCCCGGCCCTCGAGCCGGCGGCGCCGGCGGGCGAGACCGCCGCCGCCGAGCCTGACGAGGAT
>JAEZBP010000902.1 GCA_023427125.1 Pseudomonadota bacterium
CCGCCAGGGTGCGCGGCGGGGGTCGCCCAGCCCACGCGCGCCGCGCCGGGGAGCCCGTCGCGCGCGGGGCCCGGATCGGCGGGCTGCGCGGTCGCGACGCTGGCCAAGAAGAGCGCCGAGACCACCGTCACTGTGGCTGTCCTCGTCCCCAACGCTGCCCCCTGAGCTGTCTGGCGCGCGCATTCGCGCCGGCCGAGCGGAGCGGCCTTGCCCTCCATTCGGCGCTTCCCGTCCCCGGTGTCCAGCTCGCGGGGAGCCGCCCCGCTCGGCGTTCCCCGAGCGCCGTGATCCTGCGACAGCCTCGGAGGCGGGAGCTATGGCCGCGACGGGCGAAGGCAAGTCCATCGCGTCTCATCGGGCGCTTTGCCGCGCCTCACCGCGGAGCTACGTGCGCGACCCATGGGGAGGAGCACGCGCGCCCGTGCGTGGTGGTTGGGGATCACGCTCGCGCTCGTCGGATGCGGCCGGGTCGGCTTCGAGCCTCCGGACGCGGGCGTCGATGGCGGGCCGCTCGTGCTCTCCTGTGCGGGCAACGAGCCCTGCTCGCTCTCGTGTCGCGCGGCGCCGTGCACCGGGCGCTGCGAGGGAGGCTCGAGCTGCACGCTCGAGGCCGACGACGCCGAGCGCCTGGACTTCGCCTGCGAGGCAGCGGCCGAGTGCTCGGTGCGGGCCGACGACGTGGAGGTCGTCGCCGCCCGCTGCGCCCCCTCGTCGAGCTGCCAGATCGACTGCGAAGGCGTGGAGGGCTGCGAGGTCGCGTGCGCCGAGGGCGCGAGCTGCGAGCTCACCTGCTCGAGGTCCGCCGTGTGCCGCCTGCGCTGCGAGCCCGGCGCCGCCTGCACGCTGCGCTGCCCCTGGTTGAGCCTCGGCATCTGCGAGATCGAGGGCTGCTCGGACGGACTGCTCACGGAGTGCAGCAGCCGCGTCTCCATCTGCGGCGGAGCGTGCCCGTAGTGGGCTGGCGCGCGCGTTCGTGCGCACAGCCGAGCGGAGCGGCCCCCCGTCCAATGGACGCTTCCTCTCCCCGGCGTCCAGCCGAGGTGGGAACCGCTCCGCGCCCGCCACGCAGGAGTCGAGGCTCCGGACGGGCGCTGACGTGCTACCACTCCGCGCTCGCAGCCCCCGCCATGAGCAAGAAGCAGCCACCCGGAGAGATCCTCGTCTGTCGCAACCCGAAGGCGACCAAGGCGTACGAGATCGAGGAGCGCCTCGAGGCCGGCATGGTGCTGACCGGCTCCGAGGTGAAGAGCCTGCGCGCGCGCCGCGCCGATCTCGAGGGCGCCTACGGATCGATCAGCCGCGGCGAGGTGGTGCTGCACAAGATGCACATCGCCCCCTACGAGCACGCCGGCGCGTTCGGCCACGAGCCCAAGCGCAGCCGCAAGCTCCTGATGAAGCGGCGCGAGATCGAGCGCTGGGAGGGCCGGCTCACGACGCGCGGCTACACCATCGTGCCGCTCTCGGTGTACTTCAAGAACGGGTACGCGAAGGTCGAGCTCGGCCTCGGCAAGGGGCGCAAGCTCGGCGACAAGCGCGAGGAGCTCAAGCGCGAGGTCGATCTGAAGGAGGCGCGCGCCGCGATGGGGAAGGGCCGATGAGCGCGCCGGTCGTGCTCTCGGAGGGCGGCGAGGGCGAGGCCACGCGGCTCGAGGGCGAGGTGCTGCACTTGATCCTCGCGCGAGCCTTCGCGCCGGGCGCGCCGGTGGCGTTCGCCGCGACGATCGCGGGCGAGCGCGTCGCGCTGACCGGCAAGTCGATCGGCAGCAAGCGGCGCGAGGACGGCCGCTTCGACGTGCGCCTGCGGATGACGAACCTGCGGCGCGAGGATCGCGCGAGGCTCGCGAGCATCGCGGCGCGTCATTAACGCAAGAAATCACGGGTACAGGACACTGGATGGAGCGGCGACTGAGCTACTGGGGCTGGGGCTACGAGGATCGCTTCCCGGATCGCGCGCTGCGGCAGATGTTCGCCGCGCAGCTGCCCGCGATGACCGGGTTCACGGCGCTCGAGGTGGAGGAGCCGGTGCCGCTCGAGGAGGCGCGGATCGCCGCCTCCCGGATCGACGCGCCGGCCGCGCTCGCCGCCATCTCGACGCGCGACGATCGCGCGCGCGCCACCCGCGCCCACGGCCGCGCCTACCGCGACGTCGTGCGCGGCTTCGGCGGCGACTTCGCCTCGGCGCCCGATCTCGTCATCGAGCCGACCACCGAGGACGAGGTGCGGATCGCGATCGAGTGGGCGGCGGAGCACGGCTACGCGCTCATCCCCTACGGCGGCGGCACGTCGGTCGTCAGCGGCGTCGAGATCGCGGAGCGCGAGGCCTGGCCGGCGGTGGTCTGCCTCGATCTGCGGCGCCTCGATCGCCTGATCGAGCTCGATCCCGTCTCGCGGGCCGCGCGCATCGGCGCCGGCGCGACCGGGCCGCGGCTCGAGGAGCAGCTCCGCGCGCACGGGATGACCCTGCGCTTCTTCCCGCAGTCGTACGAGCTCTCGACGCTCGGCGGCTGGATCGCGACGCGGGCCGGCGGGCACTTCGCGACGCTGCACACGCACATCGACGATCTCGTCGAGTCGGCGCGGATGATCACGCCGCGCGGCGTCTTCGAGAGCCGCCGCCTGCCCGCCTCCGGCGCGGGCCCGAGCCCCGATCGGCTGGTGCTCGGCTCGGAGGGCGCGCTCGGCGTGATCACCGAGGCGTGGGTGCGCGTCCAGCCGCGGCCGATCTACCGCGGGAGCGCGTCGGTGCGCTTCGCCGAGTGGAGCTCTGCGCTCGCCGCCACCCGGGCGGTCGCGCAGTCGGGCCTCCACCCGAGCAACTGCCGGCTGCTCGACAGCCGCGAGGCGATGCTCAACCGCGTCGCCACCGACGGAACGCACGTGCTCCTGCTCGGCTTCGAGTCCGCCGACCATCCGGTCGAGGCCGGGATGGAGCGCGCGCTCGCCATCGCCCTCGACCACGGCGGCGCCTCGAGGGACGGCGCGACCTACAAGATCACGCTCCCCGAGGCGAGCGCGGCCTCGCGCGACGGAACCGCCGATCGCTGGCGCCAGTCGTTCGTCGACGCGCCCTACCTCGTCAGCTCGATGATCAGCCTCGGGATCATCGCGGACACCTTCGAGACCGCGTGCACCTGGGATCGCTTCGAGGCGATGCACGAGGCGATCGTCCGCGACGTGCGCGCGGCGATGAAGGAGGTGGCCGGCAAGGGCATCCTCTCGTGCCGCTTCACGCACGTCTACCCCGACGGGCCGGCCCCCTATTACACGTTCCTCGCGCCGGCGAAGCGCGGCTCCGAGCTCTCGCAGTGGGCGGAGATCAAGGCCGCGGCCAGCGAGGCGATCCTCGCGCACGGCGGGACGATCACGCATCACCACGCGGTCGGCCGCATGCACAAGCCCTACTACGAGCGGCAGCGCCCCGAGCTCTTCGGGGAGGTCCTGCGCGCGGCCAAGCGCACCCTCGATCCGAAGGGCGTGATGAACCCCGGCGTGCTCGTGTGATCAAGGAGCGCAGCGGAGTGACGGTAGGCCGACACCTGCTGCCGTTAGCAGGTGTCGGGATGCCGTCACGCAGCGGCGCGTCCCGTGTGATATCGGTCCTGCTGCCCTTCCGCGACGCCGAGGGCACGCTGCGCGAGGCGCTCGAGAGCATCCTCGCGCAGCGCGGGTGCGAGCTCGAGGTGATCGCGATCGACGACGGCTCGCGGGACGGCAGCGCGGCCGTCGTGGCGTCGATCGCCGATCCGCGGGTGCGCTCGATCGCGAGCGGTGGGGTCGGCCTGGCCGGCGCGCTCGAGCTCGGCCGCAGCGAGGCGCGGGGG
>JAEZBP010000109.1 GCA_023427125.1 Pseudomonadota bacterium
GTTCAGCGTGTCGTTCTGTACGTCGACGCAGCCGGTCGAGCAGCAGGTCCGGCCGTCGTCGCACGGGCCTTCGCCAGCGGCGGTCGAGCAATCGCAGCCGTCCTCGACAGTGCAGACGTCGGCGCGGTCGCGGTGCTCGCCCAGGAACGAGCAGGCGTCGCAGCACGCGGCCGACTCGTCGACCCGACCGTTGCAGTCGTTGTCGATCCCGTCGCAGAGCTCGGGGGCGCCCGCGACGGTGCCAAAGGGCGGGCGCACGTCCGTGCGCTCGTCGTCGCAGTCGCACACGCCGCCGGTCGGATCGTCGCCGGGGCGGCACGCCTGGATGCCGTCGCCGTCGTTGTCGCCGCAGGAGGCGTCGCGGCGATCGCAGTTCTGATCGATGCCATCGCCGCAGATCTCGTAGGGCGGATCGGCCGGACGGCAGCAGATCAGGCTGCCGGCGTTGCAGTAGGTCTCCGCACAGTCGATGTCCGTCTCGCAAGAGACGGGGCCCGCGTCCAGCATCGGGCCCGCGTCCGTCCCGGCGTCGGTGGGCTCCTCTCCCCCGTCGCACGCGACGACGAAGGAGAGGGAGAGGGCGATGAGCGTCAGCGTTTGCTTGAGCATCGTCGCCTCAGCCCCGCCGACGGCGGCGCGCCACCACGAGCCCGATCACACCCATGACACCGAACGCCCACGCGGGGGTGGTGCCGCTCCCTTGGACGCGGCAGCCGCAGCCCTCCCGTGGCGGATTGATGGAGCCGCCGTCCATCACCATCGAGGCGTCTTCCTCGACCACGGTGCCAGCGTCGGGCGTGACGACCTGCGCGTCGGTCTCGGCCATGCCGGCGTCCGGCGTGGTCGGAGCCGGAGGGAAGACGCAGCTGTCGATCAGGCAGACCTGACCGCTGGGGCAAACCACGCCCTCACAGCTGTCGTGGCAGGCGCCGTCCTCGCAGTAGCGGCCCTCACCGCACGCCACAATGTCGCAGCCGCGCGGCGTGCAGGTGCCGTCCGCGTTGCAGGTCTCGCCGGAGGGGCACGGGGAGCAGGGGCAGCGGTTCACGCAGAGGCCCTCGCGGCAGAACTGCGACGCCTCGCAGGTGATGGCGGCGCAGGGATCGACGCACGCGCCGGAGATGCACACGTTGCCGTGGGGGCAGACGATCCCGTCGCACGCGTCGACACAGCTGCCGCCCACGCAGCGCTGGCCGCTCTCGCACGTGACGTCGACGCACGCGGCCTCGACACAGCTGCCGCTCTCGGTGTCGCAGACCTGGCCCTCGGCGCAGCCGCCCTCGAAGCAGACCGGGACGCAGGATCCGCGGACGCAGACGTTGCCCAAGGTGCAGAGATCGTCGGCGTCGTCGGGCTCGCCGTTGCAGTCGTTGTCCACGCCGTCGCAGAGCTCGTCGGTCGCGGTCGTGATCGGCTGGCACACGACGTCGCCGCCCACGCACTGCGTGCGGCCGACGGCGCAGGGCCCGACCGCGTCCGGGACCTCGCACGGCATGTCCGACGGGCACACGACGCCGCCGCTGCGGACCGAGAAGCGCCAGATGCCCGGCGCGCCGACGTTCGAGGTCGTGCAGACGTCGAGGATGTCGTCCGAGAGCGATCCGGGGAGCGCCACGTAATCCATCTCGTTCCCGGCGTCGAAGCCAGCCTGCGCCGAAACGCAGCTCGAGCTCCCTGACGCGCACAGCCCGCCCGAGCCGCCGCTCGCGCTGCCGGCCGTCCACTCGCAGCGGTCGTAGCGAAACTCGACGTCGAAGTCGCCCGAGCCGCAGTCAAGCGCGTTCGTAAGGATGAGCTGGAAGCTCATCCGCTTGTCGTTCTGCTCGTTGTAGTATCCGACGTTGTACCAAGTGACGACGAGCCGGCCCGGCTCGAGGTGCCAGTACACCCGGTTCTCCGTCTCCATGGCGAGGCCGCCGCGGTTGCGGGTGTCGACGTCGGCCCAGTAAGGCGCGATCATTGGCCGTGCGGCGACCGGGAATGCCCGCGCTGTGAACGCGGACAGGCCGCCACTGAAGGTGATGTTGCCGTTGTTGTTCACCCAGAATTGGGTGTACGGCCCGCCGAAGAAGCGGAGCCCGCCCGAGAACGCGCCGGTGAGATCGAGCGCGCTCGAGGAGCCGTCGTCGTTGATGGCCAGCACGTTCGTGCCGAAGCCCTCCGGTCCGCCGAAGGTGCGGTGGAGCGGGACCGCGTGGGCCACCGGGGTCGCGGCGAGGCTGAAGGCGAGCGCGAAGGCGAGCGCAAGAGCGAAGACGCTCCGACGAAGCTGGTTGTAGGACATATCGACGGCGACACTAGCCGAAGAGCGAGTCGCCGGGAAGGCCCGCGTCGAGCACGAAACGGAAATGTGAACGCCGCGGTGGGTGTTGGGGCGCCCCGCCCACAGGCGCCCCCGTCATTGTAGAAAAAATCCGCTCTGGTCGCTCGTCGCAGGAGGAAAAGGCTGGACCGGACCCGGCGTACGCGCCGCCAGATATCCAGCTCGTTCGTCCTGAGCGGGGCTCAGAGCTGGCCGCGCACGACCTCGGTGATGCCCTCGGCGTCGAGCCGGAACTTCCGATAGAGGTCGTCGGTCTCGCCGCTCTCGCCGAACGCGTCGAGGATGCCGTGGCGGTGCAGGCGCGCGCCCGAGCCGAGCTCGGCCAGCACCTCGGCCACCGCGCCGCCCATGCCGCCGAGGACGTTGTGGTCCTCGACGCTCACCATCAGCGGCACCCTCCGCGCCCACGCGGCGAGGCCCTCGCGATCGATCGGCTTGATCGTGTGGACGTTGATCACCGCCGCGTCGACTCCCTCGACGCCGAGCCGCGCGCGCGCCTCGAGCGCCGGGCCCACGGTGCCGCCGGTCGCGAGGATCGCGACGTCCTTGCCCTCCGCGAGGACGTCGATCTTGCCGGGCTCGAAGCGATAGTCCGGCCCGTGCACGGACGGCAGATCCTGGCGGGTCAGCCGCAGGTAGGCCGGCCCCTCGTGCTTGGCGAGGTAGGCGACGACCTGCTGGGTCTCGCGCTCGTCGCCCGGCTGGAAGACCTGCATCCCCGGCAGCGTGCGCATCAGCGCCAGGTCCTCGAGCCCCATCTGGCTGTAGCCGTCGGGCCCGATGCCGACGCCGGCGTGGGTGCCGACGATCTTCACGTTCGCGTTGCCGTAGGCGACCGAGATCTTGATCGTCTCGAAGCGGCCCGCGACGAAGCACGCGAACGAGCAGCAGAACGCGTTCTTGCCGCTCATGGCGAGCCCGGCGGCGACGCCGACGAGGTTCTGCTCGGCGATACCCATCTCGAAGAAGCGATCGGGGAAGCGATCGGCGAAGAGCTGGCTCTTGGTGCTCTTCGCGAGGTCGGCGTCGAGGACGACGAGGTTGGCGTGCTCGGCTCCCAGCGCGGCGAGGGCCTCACCGAACGCCTGGCGGCTGGCCTTGGGCTTGTCGCTCATCGTCGTCTCCTCACCCGATGCTCTGGCGGAGCTCGTCCGTCGCCTTCGCGCACTGCTCGCGCGTGGGCGCCACGCCGTGCCACTTCACGAGGTCCGACTCCATGAAGGAGACGCCCTTGCCCTTGATCGTGTCGGCCACGATCATCTTCGGCTTGCCCTCGCGCGCCTCGGCCCACGCGTAGGCCTCGAGGATCGCGTCGTAGTCGTGCCCGTCGATGCGGCGCGTGAGCCAGCCGAACGCGCGGAGCTTGTCCTCGATGGGCTCGATCGGCATCACGTCGACGACGAGCCCGTCGATCTGCGCCTTGTTGTGGTCGAGGATGCCCACGAGGTTGTCCACGCCGAACTTGCCGGCGCTCATGATGGCCTCCCAGACCTGGCCTTCCTGCATCTCGCCGTCGCCGAGCATGCAGTAGGTGCGGTAGTCCTTCTGATCGAGCCGCGCGGCGAGGGCCATGCCCACGGCGATCGAGAGACCCTGGCCGAGCGAGCCGGTGCAGGCCTCGATGCCCGGCAGGGTGCCGCGCACCGGGTGGCCCTGGAGCGGCGAGCCGACCTTGCGCAGCGTCGGCAAGAGCGCGCGATCGAAGTAGCCGTGCTCGGCCAGCGTGGCGTAGAGCGCCGGGACGCCGTGCCCCTTCGAGAGGATGAAGCGGTCCCGGTCGCTATCGCCTGCCGTCGCCGCGCTCTGGCGCAGGTGATAGCGGTAGAGCGCCTCGATGAGATCGATCGCGCTGAGCGATCCGCCGGGGTGGCCGCTGCCCGCCTCGGTGATCATCTCGAGGATGTCGATGCGGAGGCGTGCGCAGACCTTGCGCAGCGTCTCGACCTTCTCTCTCTCGCTCGCCATCACGCGTCCTCCTCGGCCGGGCGCGATGTAGCACGTGGCCCGGCCCGATCAAAAGCGCGAAGAACGCGGTCGCTCACGCTCCCTCGGCTAGACTCGCGCGCATGCGCTGGCTGGAGCAGCGATCCCTTTGAAGCGACCGGCAATCACGGGCGGGACGGGCCCCTGGCGCGGCGGGTCCCTCCTCGCCGATGCGCTGCATCGACTCGTCGGGCCCAGCTACGCCCGGGCCCCGTCGCGCTCCGCGCTTTCTCGACGCTTCAAGGGGAT
>JAEZBP010000203.1 GCA_023427125.1 Pseudomonadota bacterium
CCCAGCCCTACTCGCCCAACCCCTACCCGCCGTTCGGGCCGACGATCCCGCCGTGGTGAGCTGATCACTCCGCCTTGTCGTTCGGGTCGTAGACCATGGTCACGTTGTCGTCGATCAGGTTGTCGTCGACGAGGGGCGCCTCGACCACCACGGGGGGCGCGTCGACCATCATGGGCTCTCCCATCATCGGCTCGGGGTCGACGACGTAGGGCGACTCGCTGATCGTGAGGCCGAGGCCGAGCACGGCGCTGACGGTGCTCGCCACCATCGCCGCCGCGAAGGCGAGCGCGCGGCGAGTGCGCTTGCGGAGCTTCTCGAAGCGTCGGGGCGCACAGTCGAGCGTGCTCACGGTGCCGTCCGCGCGGCGGTAGAAGCGCACGCAGACCTTGCCCTCCGCGCGCGACAGCAGCGCCTCGGCCTCCTCGCGGGTCATCTGCGAGAGGTCGTGGACGTCGTTCTCGCAGGTGGCGCAGAAGCGGGTGCGCTCGTCGCCGTGCATGCGGCTCCAGTCTTCGGTGCAGGGCTCGCGGACGTCGAGGACCTCGAGGTGGACACGGCGGCTTTGCATGCGCGGGTGGACTCGGGCCCCACGACCCACCTTGGAGCGATGATCCAAGCCCCGCTCGGCAGCCGGCGTCGGAGGCGCCATGACGCTGCTGCGACGGCTCCTCCGCCTCCCCCTCGCGAGCCTCATCGGCTGTGGCCTCGCGCTCTCGTCCGGCGTCGCGTGGCTCTTCGTGATGCCCACCTGCGGCGCGGCGACGATGAGGCCCCTCGCGCTCTGCGCATCCCTCGCGTTCGTCGGGCTCTGGATCGACTGGGCGAGGCTCTACCCGACCACCCGCCGCGCGATCGGGGCGAGCGGCGCGCTCTTCGCCTTCACGCTGCTCCTCGCCGGCGCCGCGAGCCTCTTCTCCCCGGGCGCCCTCTGGATCGCGCCGGCCGTCATGGTCGCCCTCGCGATCGCCACGCTGCTCTTCGCGCGCGCCCTCTTCTGGCTCGCGACCCGCGGCCGCAGCGCGTGGGGCGTCGTCAGCGGCGTGGTGCGCGAGGAAGAGCGCGATCGCCTGGTGCTCGTCACCGGAGACGGAGAGCTCGCCGCGCTCGATCGCGGCGCGCTCGATCTCGGAGGCCACCGCTCGCTCGAGATCGCGGTCGGAGGCCCGCTCGCGGTGCTCGCGCGCGTGGCGCCCGAGAGCGGCGATCCCTATCGCAGCGAGCCGCGCCTGCGCGTGACCTCCATCGCCGCCGCGGGCGAGCACACGAGCGCGGTCCGCCGCCGCCTCTTCGCGCGGGCGCGAGCGTGGGCAACCTACGCACTCACGCTGGCGTTGCTCGCGGGCGCGGCGAGCGCGGCGCTCGCGCCTCCACCCGAGCCACCGGTGTGTCCTCTCCCGAGCGACTGCGCCGAGCGGACTTGACCCCACAGGGCGCCGTGATTGCGCGCCGGCCCGGGGCGGCGTAACCCGTCGGTGCCTCGATCGATGACCGCCTCTCCGACCACCCGACGCGGGCTGCGCTCACTCCGCAAGCGCGCGTGGCCATGGCTGCTCCTCGCCGCCTCGATCGGCCTCTGGTTCAGCTGGGGTGGCGGAGGATCGGGGCCGAAGGCGGGCGAGCTCGCGCCGGACCTGCGCGCGCCCTGGACCGAGGGCGAGGAGCCCTTCGATCTCGCGGCGAGGCGAGGCCACGTGACGGTGGTGGCGTTCTGGGCGACGTGGTGCCCGGCGTGCCGCGCCGAGGGGCCGACGCTCGCCCGGCTGCACGCGCGCATCGCGCCGCACGGCGACGCGGTGGTCGGCGTCTCGCTCGACGAGGCGCCGCTCGAGTCGATCGCGAGCGCCGCGCGCGGCTTCGGGATGACCTACCCCATCGCGAAGGGCACCCGCGCCGACACCGCGCGCTTCGAGGTGGAGCTCCTCCCCACGATCGTCGTCGTCGGGCCGGACGGTCGGGTGAGCGAGTCGTTCGCCGGCACCGTGGGCGAGTCCCGGCTCGTCGAGGCCGTCGAGGCGGCGCGCGCTCCTCGCTGATCCTCGCCGCGACCTCTCAGAAGGCGTGAATGTCTCCCGCCCCTCCGTGGAACGCCGAGCGCTCTGAATGACCGAGCGTGGTTCGGCGACGCACACCCCCCAACCGTTCGTGCTGAGCGTGCCATCGCCGAAGGCGATGGCGTAGTCGAAGCACGCTGGCGGTCGCCCTTCGACGACGGTCGAGCCTTCGGCTCGACCTCGCTCAGGGCGAACGGGGACTTGCGCTTCATGTCTCCAAATCGTGCTCGGTCATTCAAGTTAGGACGCGTCCTCGAGCGTGATCGTGACGGCCTGGGGATCGACGTGGTCGCACTCGGCCGTCGGCACGACGACCTCCGCCGAGCCGGTGGCGTTGCCGTGGTGGACCGTGATCACGAAGGTGCCTTCGCGCTCGACGCCGACCGACGCCTGGTCGGAGTCCATCACGCAGTAGACCCCATCCTCGCTGCTCGGGCAGTCGACCTGGAACGGGCCTTCGTCGTCGACGGTGTAGACGATGCGCTCGATCGTGATCGGCGCGCCCTCCTCGTCCACCGCCGTGACGTTGACCGAGAAGCGCGCCTCGGCCGTGCAGTTCGTGGTGATGCAGCCCGGCAGCGCGTGCCCGGAAAGCGCCAACACCACGAGCATCGAGATCGTCTTCATGGGGGCGCCCATCCTACACGGCGCGTGCCACCTCTGCGCTCGGCCGAAAGCGCTGGCTCCGTGTGCCGCGCTGAGCCAGCGGCCCCTCTCCCGAGACGGCAGGCTCGCCATTCCCACGGGCCCGCCGCTCGGTCATCCTCTCGCGATGCGCGCTCGCCTCCTCCCGCTCCTCCTCCTCACCGCATGCAGCGTCGGCGGGCCCGGCGTGCCCACGCTCGACGGCGGCGGCGCGCTCGACGCGGCGCGCGACGGCGGCGGCGTCGACGCCTATCGCTTCGTGCCGGACGGCGGCTTCGTCGCCTGCGAGACCGCGAGCGCCTCCGCCGATCCGCTGCCCTCCACGCTCTTGCTCCAGGTCGACACCTCGGGCTCGATGAAC
>JAEZBP010000205.1 GCA_023427125.1 Pseudomonadota bacterium
GTCCCCCTCGGCGAAGCGCTGGGTGGCGCGGCGGAGCGCGCGCAGCGGCCTCGTGAGGTAGCGCGCGAGCAAGAGCGCCACGAGCCCGCCGACCAGGAAGACGACCAGGAGGCGCCACCAGAGCGTGTCGGCCCCGACCGCGCGCGCCCACGGCGAGACGGGGCGCATCCGCGCGATGACCACCGGGGATCCCGGCCGCTCGAGCGCGAACGCCACGAGCCGACCGTCGGCGAGCTGGAGCGTGTGCTCGCCTTCCGCGCCGCGCGCCCGATCGCCGAGCGAGCGCGCCTCGGGCGGGATGGGCTCGGGGCCGTACACCCGATCTCCGTCGACGAGGTAGACGGCGGTCTCGGTCGCGCGGTGGAAGCGCGAGAGCTCCGCCGCCGGGTCCTCGGCCTCGAGGGCGTCGATCGCGAGCCTGCGCACCGACTCGTGCACCAGGCTGCGGTAGCGGCGCCCGCGCTCGCTCGGGTACGAGGCCGCGGTGATGACCGCGAAGGCCGCCCCGATGAGCGTCATCGCGACCCAGAACGAGAGGAAGATGCGCGGGAAGAGGCTCCTCATCGCGGCTCACTCCTCATCGCGGCTCATCGGGGCTCGACCGCGTACAGGTAACCGTGGCTGCGCACGGTCTTGATGCGCTCGCGCCCGCTCGCCGAGGGCCCGAGCTTCTTGCGCAGGTTGCTGACGTGCACGTCGATGCTGCGGTCGTAGGGAGAGAAGCGCCGGCCGAGCACCGAGGTCGAGAGATCCTCCCGCGAGACCACGGTCCCCGCGGCGCGCAGCAGCACCTCGAGGAGCGTGAGCTCGGCCGAGGTGAGCGTGATCTCCTCGCCGCCGCGCAGCACCGTGCGCGAGGCGAGGTGCAGCTCGACGTCCCCCTCGCTCAGGATCTCGCCGGCGGCGCTCGGCGCCCCTTCCTCGGTGCGCGAGAGGCGGCGGTGGATCGCGCGGATGCGAGCGACGAGCTCGCGCGGGTTGAAGGGCTTCGCGAGGTAGTCGTCAGCTCCCATCTCGAGGCCCACGATGCGATCGACGTCCTGGCCGCGCGCGGTGAGCATCACCACCGGCACCTGCGAGGTCTCCCGGAGGCGCCGCAGCACCTCGAAGCCGTTGTGCCCCGGCAGCATCACATCGAGCACGACCAGCGCGTGCTCGCCCGCAACGGCGCGCGCGAGGCCTTCGCGACCGTCGTGCACCGCGTGGACGACGAAGCCCTCGGCGCCGAGGTACTCGGTCAGGAGATCGCAGAGCTCGACGTCGTCGTCGATGACGAGGATGTCCGTCGTGGGCACGGGAGAAACCATAGCTCGCGTTTCGCCAGGCGCGCCGTGAAGAAAGGTCAGCCCGCGCCCTTACGCATCTTCACGTCCTCCGAGCCGCATCCTCCCGAGCCGCATCCTCCCGAGCCCCATCCTCCCGAGGAGGAGGCGCCGCCCGCGCGAGCCTCGAGAGCCAGAGCGGCTCTCCCCGCACCACCGCGAGCGCGAGCAGGCCGATCATCCGGTCGTCATCGAGCGCGTGGCCGTCCTCCCCGGCGACGAGCAGACAAAGGTCGCGCAGACGATCCATCGAGCTCTCGCGCAGCCCGAGCTTCATCGTCCGCTCCTCCTCCTGGGGATCGTCGATCCACCGGAGCGGCGCCTGCGCGAGCACCCTCCCGATGATCGGGAGGGCGTCGCGGGCGTGCGCCACCCTCTCCGCCGCCAGCTGCCGGATCAGCTCATCCACCTCACGCGCGTCCATCGGCCCTCCTCGTGTCGAGTGGTGCACAGACGTACAGGTGTCGGCTCGGACTGACGCTGTGGGCGGGGAGCCTTACGAATCTTCACGCATCGCAAGCTCCAGAAAACGCAGGAGTCGCTACCGTGGGTCTCGTGCGCCTCATCCTCCCCCTCCTTTCCTTCTTGGTGGCCGCGCCCGTCGCGGCGCAGCCGCTCACGCCCGAGCAGGCCATCGCCCGCGCGCTCGGGGCCAACCCAACCCGGCACGCCGCCGAGGCAGACGTGCGCTCCGCCGGAGCCCAGGTCCGCGCCGCCGAGGGCGCGCGGGTGCCGGTCCTGGTGGTCGGCGCCGACGGGCAGGTGCAGGAGAGCTTCAGCGGCACCGCCCGTGGCGTCGCCCGCAACTCGAGCACTTGGGTGGGCGGGACCGTCGCGCTCCGCTACACGACCGAGCTCGGCACGCAGATCGAGGTCGCGATCGACGGTGGCGCCGCGTGGCGCGCCGTGAACCTGACGCCGGGCACCACCGACACCGTGACCATCGGGCCCAACTACTCGGCGCAGGCGCGGATCGACGCTCGTCAACCGCTCTTGCGAGGGGCCGGCGACGACGCGACGCTCGGCGCGACCCGGCAGGCCGAGGCGGCGCGGACGGCCGCCGAGCGAGGCCGCGACCAGACGATGAGCCAGATCGCCCTCGACACGCTCAGCGCGTACTGGGAGCTCTGGTACGCGCAGCAGGCGGTCCGGGTGCAGGAGGAAGCGCTCGCGCTCGCGACCCGGCAGCACGAGGCGCAGCGCCTGCGGGTCGAGCAGCTCGGCACCGCGGCGCCCGCCGATCTGCTGCAGCTCGCGCAGCAGCGCGCGTCGATCGCCGAGTCGCTCGCGCTCGCGCAGAGCACCCGCGAGACCCGCGCCATCGCGCTCGGCCGGCTGCTCGGCATGGACG
>JAEZBP010000258.1 GCA_023427125.1 Pseudomonadota bacterium
GCCGGCGTGGTGCTGACCGGGATGGGCAAGGATGGCGTCGACGGTCTGCTCGCGCTCCGGCGAGCGGGAGGGCGAACGGCCGCGCAGGACGAGGCGAGCAGCGTCGTGTACGGCATGCCGCGCGCGGCGGCGCAGGCCGCGGAGGTGAGCGCGTCTCCCGAGGGGCTCGCTCGCTACCTGATCGACCTCGTGGGGGCGCGATGAGCCTCGAGCGCCTCTCCACCCTCATCGCGCGAGGGTTCGGCCTGCGGCCCGCCGCGCGCGGGAGCGGCAGCGCGCTCGAGCCGATCGCCGAGGAGCGGCGCCTCGCCCTCGGCCTCACCCTCGAGGAGTACGCCGCACGCGCCGCGGCCGACGCCGAGGAGCTCTGGACGCTGGCCTCGCGGCTCAGCAACGGCTGGACCTGGTTCTTTCGTGATCGCGAGCAGCTCGACGAGCTCGCGGACCGCCTGGCGGCGAGGCGATCGACCGAGCCGCTCTCGCTCTGGGTGGCGGGCTGCTCGACCGGCGACGAGGCCTACTCGCTCGCGATGCTCTGCGCCGAGCGATCGGCGGACGTCCGGATCGTCGCGACCGATCTCGACCGCGCGCGCCTCGAGATCGCGGCGCGCGGGAGCTACGACGAGCACTCGCTGCGGGCGGTCCCCGGGGCGGCGCGGGCGCGCTGGTTCGAGCCGACGCCGGGCGGCTCCTGGCGGGTGCGCGAGGAGCTGCGGCGCAGAGTGGTGGTGCGCCGGCACAACTTGATGGACATGCCGCCGGCGCTCGGGCGCTTCGACGCGGTCGTCTGCCGCAACGTCTTGATCCACGCGACCGACGAGGGCGCCGCGCAGATGGCGGCCGGGCTCGAGCGAGCGCTCGCCCCACGCGGCGAGCTCGTGCTCGGTGCCTCCGATCTGCTGCCCATCCAGGTGCGCACCGCGTCGAGACCGCCGCCGCCCCGATCAACACCGCCTGCGCCGGCGCGCGCGCCCTAGCTCGTGGACGCCGCCGCGCTTATCACCCTGGGCAGCCTCTTCGTCGAGGCGCACGAGCTCGAGCGCGCCGAAGCGGCGTACCGACGGGCCGAGCGCCTCGAGCCCTGCTCGCCCGAGCTGCACCTCGCGTGGGGCGTGCTCCACCGTAAGCGCGGTGCGATGGAGCTGGCCGCCTCGGCGCTGCGCCGGGCGGTCTTCCTGGACGAGTCGCTGTGGCCTGCGTGGGCGCTGCTCGCGGGATCGCTCGCGCGGCTCGGTGCGCACGCGGAGAGCGCCGCCGCCCTCGAGCAGGCGCGGCGTGCGCGGCGTGAGCGACCCGCGCTCCGATGGCGATCGCGCCTCGATCGGCTCCTGCCGCTCGAGGAGCTCGAGCTTGCAGAACAAGGAGGATAGACAAGATGCAGACCACCGGCGGCTTCGCTCAGGACCTCGACGCGAGGACCGAGGCCTTCCAGCGGCGCTTCATGCTGATCACGTGCGGCACCATGACGCTCGGCGCGAGCGTCATCTTCTTCACGTACCTCGCCGTCCAGCCCGAGCCGATGACGATGGTGACCGTCGGCGGCGTGCTCGCGGGGACGGGAGGCGGGCTCGGGCTGACTCTGGCCGGGCGGCTGCGCGAGGCGGCGTGGGTCTTCCTCTTCGGGCTCTCGGCCGCCGCCGGGATCGGCCTCGTGTGGAGCGGCGGCGGGAGCTTCGCGCAAGGCGCGATCCCCGCGATCCTCGTCGCGCTGGTCATCGCGCCCTTCCTGGTGAGCCGGCGCGTGCTGCTCACGCTGGTCTTGGTGGACATTCAGATGATCGCGCTGGCCTATCTGAAGATGGGCTTCTTCGACGGCCTGCCAGCGGCGGAGGTCGTCCCGCCCGCGATCGGCAGCTCCGTCGTCTTCGCCACGGCGGCGGGATCGATCGCCGCGTTCGTCGCGCACGCGCGACAGAACCAGGAGCTGCTCCGCGAGCGCCTGCAGGACATCGATCAGGTCATCGACCGCGCGCGCCGGATCGCGACCGGTGATCTCACGGGCGCGGTGGATCATGAGGGAGACGTCGCCGAGGTGATCGCGGGCATGCTCCAGGGCCTGCGCGGGCTGGTCGAGCAGATCCAGGCCAACGCGGCGCGCGTGGCGTCGGCGAGCAGCGAGATCGCGGCGATGTCGCAGCAACAGGAGCGAGGCGCGGTCGAGCAGGGAGGCGCGATCGAGGAGACCCGGCGGACTGTCGCCGGCCTGCTCGAGTCCTCGGGGCAGATCGCCACCTCGGCGCGCGGCGTCTCGGAGAACGCCTCGGCGACCTTGCACAACGCGCAGCTCATCGCGAACCGCATCCACACCCTGACCGCCCAGACCCAGCGCATCTCCGAGATCCTGGAGATCATCAAGGAGGTCGCGAACAAGTCGGAGCTGCTCGCGCTCAACGCCGCGCTCGAAGGCGCGAAGGCCGGCGAAGCGGGCCGAGGCTTCTCGCTCGTCGCCTCGCAGATGCAGCGCCTGGCCGAGAGCGTCATGGAGTCGGTCAAGGGCGTGAAGGAGCTGACGACCGATATTCGTGAAGCGACGAACGCGACCGCGCTCGCGACCGAAGACGCGACCAAGCTGGCGGGTGACACCGCGGACGCGGCGGAGCGCATCCGCGTGATCCTCGAGCAGCAGAGCGGCAGCACCGAGCAGGTCACCCGCGCGATCGACGACATCGCGGAGGCGACGCACCAGGCCGCAGCGGGCACCAACCAGACCCTCCAGGCGGTGAGGGAGCTGTCGACGATCGCCGAGCGCTTGAACGAGTACGCCGGCCGCTTTCAGCTCTGATCACGCGTCGAACACGGCCGACCACTCGGCGTCGCTCCGGCGCGAGCTGCCGGGATGCGGCCGCGTCAGCTCCGGGGGCGCGGCTTGGCGAGGAAGTTCTGCGGGGGGTAGGGCAGGTCCCACTGCTCGAGCTCTTCGGCGGCGCGCAGGGTGAAGTACGGATCCTTGAGGTGCGGTCGGGCGAGCGCGACCAGATCGGCGCGGCCCGCGAGGAGGATCGTGTTGATCTGGTCGGCGCTCGTCACGTTGCCGACGGCGATGGTGGGGATGCCTGCCTCGTTGCGAACTCGGTCGGCGAAGGGCGTCTGGAACATGCGGCCCCAGATGGGCTTCGCGTCCGGCGAGGTCATGCCGGTCGAGACGTCGATGATGTCCGCGCCGTGCTCCTTGAGCGCGCGCGCGACCACCACCGCGTCGTCGCCGTCGAAGCCGCCCTCGACCCAGTCGGTCGCGCTGATGCGCACGCTCATCGGCCGCTCGGCCGGCCACACGGCGCGCACCGCGTCGAAGACCTCGAGCGGGAAGCGGAGCCGGTTCTCGAGGCTGCCGCCGTACGTGTCGTCGCGGCGGTTGCTCAGCGGCGTGAGGAAGCTCGAGAGCAGGTAGCCGTGCGCGAGGTGGAGCTCGATGAGATCGAAGCCCGCCTCGAGCGCGAGCTCGGTCGCGCGCACGTACTCGCGGGTGACGCGCTCCATGTCGGCGCGGGTCATCGCGCGCGGCACCTGCATGCCCTCGCGGAACGCGATCGCGGAGGGCGCGAGGAGCTCCCAGTTGCCGGCGTCGAGCGGCACGTCGTAGCCCTCCCACGGCACCTTGGTCGAGCCCTTGCGGCCCGCGTGGCCGAGCTGGATTCCGATCTTCGCCGCGCTCCGCTCGTGGACGAAGTCCACGATGCGCCTCCAGGCCGCCGCCTGCTCCTCGCTCCAGATGCCCGCGCAGCCGGGGGTGATGCGGCCCTCCGGCGAGACGTTCGTCATCTCCGCGAAGACGAGCCCCGCGCCGCCGATCGCGCGGCTGCCGAGGTGCACGAGGTGCCACTCGTTCGGCACGCCATCGTTCGCCGAGTACATGCACATCGGCGAGACCACCACGCGGTTCGCGAGGCGCAGCGAGCGCAGCGAGAAGGGCGTGAACATCGGCGTCGGCGGCTTCTGCCCCTCGGGGGGGGCGGGCTCGCCGGCCTGCTCGAGGAACCACCGATCGGCGCGATCGATGAGCTCGGGATCGCGCAGGCGCAGGTTCTCGTGGGTGATGCGCCGCGAGCGGGTCAAGAGGCTGATCGCGAGCTGCATCGGCTCGAGCACGAAGTAGCGGCGCGCGCCCTCGAACCACTCGAGGCTCTGCTGCGCGGCCTTCTGCGTCTTGCCGACCCACGGCCGCCGCTCGGCCTCGTAGCGCTCGAGCTGCGCCTCGAGCGAGCCCGGCGTCGAGAGGGCGTCGGCGAGCGCGATGGCGTCCTCGAGCGCCAGCTTGGTGCCCGAGCCCACCGAGAAGTGCGCGGTGTGCGCGGCGTCGCCGATCAAGACCACGTTCCCCGTGTGCCAGCGCTCGAGCGTGATGGTCGGGAACTGCACCCAGCGCGAGCGGTTCGGGAGCAGCGCGTGGCCGCCGAGCTCCTCGGCGAAGAGCCGCTCGCAGTACGCGATGCTCTCCTCGGTGCTCGCCCGATCGAGGCCCGCGGCGAGGAAGCTCGCCTCGTCGCACTCCACGATCACCGTGCTCGTGCTCGCGTCGAACTGGTACGCGTGGATCTGGAAGACGCCGTGCTCGCTCTCCGAGAAGCTGAAGGTGAACGCGTCGAAGCGCTGCTCGCTGCCGAGCCACATGTAGCGGCTCTTCCGAAGCTCGATCGTGGGGCGGAGCGCGTCCTCGTAGCGGGCGCGTACCTTGCTGTTCGCGCCGTCGGCGCCGACGAGGAGATCGCAGTCGCGCAGCGCGTCGACGTCGTCGATCTCCGTGTGGAACGTGATCTCCACGCCGAGCGCGCGCGCCCGCGCTTGGAGGATCGAGAGGAGCTCCTTGCGCGCGAGCCCGCAGAAGCCGTGGCCGTGGCTCGTGATGCAGGTGCCCGCGTAGTGGATGTCGATCGCGTCCCAGTAGGCGAACGCCTTGGTGATCGCCTCGAAGCTCTCCCCGTCCGCCTCCTCCAGGTTCCCGAGCGTCTCGTCGGAGAACACCACGCCCCACCCGAAGGTGTCGTCGGGCGCGTTGCGCTCGAGCACGCGGATGACGTGCGAGGGATCGCGCTTGGCGAGGAGGATCGAGAGGTAGAGGCCCGCCGGCCCGCCGCCGAGGATGTTGATGCGCAAGGGAGGCTCTCCTATCTCCTCGAAGCGAAGGAGCGCGCCTCGGCCTCGTCGGTGAAGACCACCAGATCCCGCAGGCCGTCGCTCTGCGCGTGGCGCTGGACGTGGAGCCTGCCGACGGCGGTCTGTACGAGCACCGCGCGCCGCGCGAAGCCCTCGAAGAGCCGGGCTCGGTGCTCGGGCATCTGCCGCTCGAACTCGGGATCGTTGCGCGCCGGCGCGCGCCGCAGATCCACCAATAGGCTGAGCCTCTTCCGCGGCAGGCGATCGAGGGCCGCCGCGAGGTCGCGGTGCGCCGTGTCGAGCTCGGCGGCGCTCGTGAACGAGCGGTCGGTGCGCGTGACGCAGACGAAGCCCTCCGAGGTCCGCGCGACCTCGAAGAAGGGGCTCTTCAAGAGCCCAGGCTCGGATTGAGCGACCATGGGATCGCGAGAGAGCATACGCCCTTCACTGGAAGTGGTAGCTCGCCTGGAGGGAGACGACGTTGAACTCGCCGGTGTAGGTGCCCTCGTTCACCACTGAGCCGAAGCCCTGCGGATAGCAGCCGCGCGAGGGAACCGGGTTGTTCGGATCGTATGCGTCGGCGGGCACGCCGTTGCTCGGGTCGCCGCACTGCCCGACGTTGCCGGTCGCCGAGACCATGCGGTGGTTGCCCATGCCGTCGGCGACGGTCTCGGTGAACTGGAAGATGTGGGCGTACGCGATCGAGAGATCGAAGCGATCGAAGCGCAGCGTCATCCCGGCATGGAGGCCGAGGCGCATGCCGGGGATGAAGTCCTGGATCTGGTAGACGCTGTTGACGCCGCTCGACTCCCAGTGGGCGCCGAGGCGCGCGGCGAGCTGGCCGGGCAGGATGTTCCAGTCGGCGCCGAGCCGCACCGAGACCTGATCCTGCCACCCGTGGGCGATGGGCAGCGTGCCCGGGAGCGTCGCGACGAGGCGCCCCGCGCACTCGCCGTTGTCGTTGCGGGGCGCGTCGCAGATCGCCACCGTGGCGCCGGCCGGAGGAGTCACGACGAAGTCGCTCACCTGGCCGTTGTGCTGGTAGACGACGTCGAGCTCGATGTCCCAGTTCTCGTTCTGCATCTGATCCTCGACCCGGCCGGTGACCCGGCCCGCCTCGTCAGGATCGCGGTAGCGGCGCTCGCGCCGATCCGCGTAGCGGATGGCCAGGCCGAACTGCCAGGGCTGCCCCGCCTGCAGGCGTACGCCGTTCACCACCGTGGTCTCGGGCGCGAACGAGGTGGTGGCCAGAGGATCGTTCGAGCCGTAGTAGCCGGTCGTCAGCGTGAGCGAGCCGCCGCCGTCGATGCCGTCCGACATCCGCGCGCTCAGCACGATGTCGAGCGCGTCGATCGGGACGAAGTGCGCGCTCACGATCACCGCCGGGATGAACCAGTCCTCCGCGTGGAGCACGGTGTGGACGTCCTCGGCCGGATCCTCGGTGCCCATGCCGGCGCTCGTGTGGTTGGTGAAGCCGACCATCGCCATGCCCCACTGGAACGAGACGCCGAGCGAGAGCCACTCGACCGGGCTCACGCCGATGCCGACGGTCGGGTGGAAGAGCAGCAGATCCTGGTGGGTGAGCGCGTAGCGGATCGGGGTCGGCAGCGCCCTGCCGTTCACCTCGACGGTGCCGTCGGCGTTGCCCCAGGTGCCGTTGCCGACGCCGGACGGCGCGAGGAGGCCGACGCCGATGCCGAGCTCGGGCAGGAGCCGCGCGGTGAAGACGAGCTGCGGGCTCGGCCCGGGGTAGCCGCCGCGGCAGACCTGCGGCATCTCCGTGTTGATCCAGTTGTCCGGGTCGTTCGCGTCGGTGTAGCCGAAGCGGCTCTCGAGGAACGAGTCGACGGGGTGGTCGCTGCCGGTGCGATGGTAGTTGCCGGTGCGATCGACGCACGCGTCGTAGAACGTGAGGTGGCTGCCGAGCATGAGCTGGTAGCCCGGGAGGAACGCGAGCGCCGCGGGGTTGTAGCCGAGCGCCAGCGGGGCGTCGGCGCGCGCCATGAAGGCGCCGCCGCGGCCGAGCGCGCGGGTCCCGGGCGCTGCGAACTCGAACCCACCGGCGTGTGCGATCGCCGGTGCGCCGAGCAGCGCGAGTATCGTGAAGAGCGTGAGCGAGCGGCGACCCATCATCGTCGTTCTCCGAAGCAACGCCCCCCGTGAGCCGGCGCGAGCATACCCGCGCGGCAGGCGAACAGGAAAGCAGGATGCTCACGTTGCGGTCAGGCGCCTCGCTCCGACGTCACTCCTCGGGGCGCCACTCGCGCTCGGGCTCGCGGGCGCGCTCCTCGGGCGAGGGGCACGACGCCGGACGGATGACGCCGTCGGTGTTCTGGCGCAGGCCGCTGCCGCGCTCGCTCGCCGCCGCCGTGGCGAGGCGCACG
>JAEZBP010000286.1 GCA_023427125.1 Pseudomonadota bacterium
GCATCCCGCGACGTGGTCGCGAATCAACGCCTCGATCTGCTTCTCGAGTTGCTCGATGCTCGTCGTCGTCATGCCCTCGGAGTCGCACGCCGCGATCGCGCGCTCAACCCCGGGCCTGAACGGTTACGCCGACTTCATCCTCTGGGATGGGGAGCGGATCACGTATCCCTCGAGCCGCGTGAAGGAGGACGAGTGGATGCCCATCATCCAGCGCGCCGACACCGGACGCGCCAAGTGCAAGGTCTGCAAGGCCCCCATCGAGGCCGGCGCGCTCCGCCTGGACATCCGCTCGAAGCTCTTCCCGGTGGAGCACGCCTACGTGCACATCGCCTGCGCGGGCACGAAGAAGAAGTACGCCACCGAGCTGAAGCGGGCCCAGCCCCGCACGCGCTTCCCGCTCGACATCGCGTAGCCCCTCTTCGGACGGACGCGCAGGCTCCCCTTCAGGGGAAGGTCACCTCGACGAAGTACCCGCCTCGCCGAGCGTCGTCGCTGCTCTCCTCGAGGCCCGGCACGGCGACGAAGCGTCGATACGCTCCGGCCATCCGATAGCTGCCATCAGGATGGGCGCCGACGCCGCTGGCAAAGCCCTCGTTCGTCACCGACGAGCCGACCCGGAAGTCCCCCACCCGGTCCGGCAACGCCGTCGACGTGACGCGCGCAATCCAGGCGATGTTCCAGCCCGTGTCGAGGGGCCGCGTGCCGATCATCGCCGACCTCCCGTTGTCCGCGCCGCCCACCACGATGACCGAGGTTCCGTCGACCACCAGGTCGTTCGGAGTCACGTCCGTGAGCGGTACGGTCCAGATGGCCGAGCCGTCCCACGCCATCCTTCGAATGCCCGAGTAGCCCGCGAAGGCGACGTCCGCGCCGATCGTCGCGACCGCGCGCGGCACGTCGCTGTGCGCGAACGCGTCGAGGACGGTGCCGGCCGGCGAGAACCGCGCGACGTAGCCCGCACCGGTCAGCGCTCGACCACCGAGCATGACGGTGCCGGTGATGCGAGCGACCACCACGACGTTGCCCGAAGCGTCACCGGTCACCAGCGTCGGAACGCCGGGCACGCGCCAGGCCGCGCGATAGGTCTCGTCGGGCGCGAAGACCCAGACGAAGCCGGTACCGCCGGTCGTCGGGAGCGGCGTGCCGCTTCCGAAGTCGTAGGACGACGCCGTGCTCCCGACCGCGGCCATGTCACCCGACGCGAGGGAGGCGACGTCTTCGACAACCGTGGTGCTCGAGCCCGTCATCGTCCTCGACCAGAGCAGCGCGCCGGTCGCACCGTCGAGCTTGGCCAGGATCCCCCCCATGCTCCCGCTCGGATGCGCGAACGAGGTCGTCCCGATCATGGCGCCGTTCAAGTAGCGCCCGGCGAGGTACACGTCGCCGGCAGCGTCGAATGCGAGCGCGGCCTCATAGCCGGTGCTCGCGCGGGTCGCCCATCGGTGAGAGAGGTCGGCGCCGACCGAGACCAGGTGCTGCTGCAGGCAATTCGCACACAGCGTGCCGAACGACAGCGTGCTGGTCGCTCCTTCGTACCGGCGTACCTCGTAGCCGTAGAATGGGATGTGGAGGACGGAGGCGCCGGTCGAGGCCAGATGGGCGAAGCCCGCGCGGAGCGGAGAGCTCACCGTAGACAGGCCACGCGCTGCGTAGGTCACCGCGCCGCCGGTCAGCGCCCCGCACACGCCAGCCGAGCAGCCGGAGTCGGTCATGCACGCAAAATGGCAGGCGCCGCAGTCGTACGGGTCGCTGTCAAGCGCAGCACAGTGGGTCGCCGAGAACGGATCCAGACAGAGCGACTCCCCGGCCGGGCACGCGCAGGTACCCGCGACGCATTCGTGCTCGCAGCGAACGCCGCACGACCCGCAATGGTTTGGGTGGCTGGTCACGTCGATGCAGGCCGAGTTGCAGACCGTGTAGCCGGGGTCGCACACGCACTCGCCCGCCACGCAGGTCGCGTTGGGCCAACACCGGTCGCCGCATGCGCCGCAGCTCGACTCGTCCGTCTCCAGGTCCACGCAGTGATCGTCAGTTCCTGGCCCGGAGCACTCGGTGAGTGGAGACGGGCACGTGCAGACCGCGCTGTCGCACACGTAGCCGCGCTCGCAGGAGGACACGCTGGCACCCTCGCCGTCGACGTTGTCCTCGTCGATGCGCGTGTCGCAGTCCTGGTCAACTCCGTCGCACGTCTCCACGTCGTCCGGGGAGATCGCCGCCGTGGAGTCGTCGCAGTCGGCGCCGCCGCACACGACGGGGGGAAAGCCGTCTGCGTCATTGTCGATGAGGTTGTACTCACATACCGCGCGCGCCGAGTTGCACGACACGACGAGACAGGGGTCCGGTCGCGGGCAGTCCGCCTCGGTCGCGCAGACCGGACCGTCGACGCAGCCCGTCGCGCCGCAGTATTGGCCGGCCGGACACGCGATGTGCTCGGCGGTGTGCGCGCACGATCCTCCAGGCATGCAGACGTCGCGCGTGCAGGCGATTCCGTCGTCGCAGCCGCAGCCCGCGTCCGGCATCACATGGCCGCCGTCCGGCTCCACCGAGGAATCGGGGAGCTCGCCGCCGTCGGGGACCGGCGGGGTCCACGCGTCGGCGCGCTCGCCGGCGTCGGGCCCCGCGTCGGCCGGGCTCTCGGCGTCCATCCCCGGGCCTCCGTCCTCCCCGGGAACCTCCGTCGTGCAACTGAGGGCGCCGGCCGAGAAGAGGATAACGGCGAGAGAGCGAAGTGTGCGAGACATGGTTGATCGATGCCCGATCGAACGGGCGAGAAGGGCCAGCGGAGAGGATGGACCAACGCGTCGCGAGAAGCGCGGTTCGGGGGAGCGCCATTCTGCCGGTCACGCGATCGGAGATCAACGCGACACGCACAAGCGCGGTGCTGCGGGAAGCTCGACGTGTCGAGTGTGCGTCGAGCCTCGGCGGATCGCGAGACGGACGCCGCTGTGAGGGCGGGACTACGAGGCCGTCGAGATGGACCAGCCGAGCACCTCGGACGGATAGCACGGACGGATAGCACCTCGTTCGGTGCGTTGTCCGGTGCAGGGCAACGCTCGAGCGCGGGCCCCAGCCGAGCACCTCGGACGGATAGCACGGACGAGGCGCGTCTCGAGCGGCTGGCCGGTGGGCCGGCGATCTTTCCTTACGGCACCTACCTCATGCGCGTGCAGCACGGCGCGAAGGTCGCAGAGCCGCACGGAGACGCGCTCGTCACTTTGCCGGGCCGGACGCTGGACGAGGTGAAGGAGGAGCACGCGAACGGAGAGGGCCCGCGAGCGCGCGAGCTCGAGCTCTCGTCGATCCGCGACGCGTTCCGCGATGAAGCGGGCGACATCGTCGAGGTGGAGGACGTCGAGCTCGTGCCCACGTCGCCTCCCGTGACCACGTCGAGCGCGTC
>JAEZBP010000325.1 GCA_023427125.1 Pseudomonadota bacterium
GCTCGACACCGGGAAGAGACCGCCGACCGGATCGAAGGGGTACGCGTCGCTCGGCCGCGCGCGAGGAGCCGCGCGGGCCCGGCCAAGCGCGCCACGCGCGTGACGAGACGGCCGCGCGCCGCGCCTCGGGACGTCCCGAGTCATGAGGCACGTCTGAGAGCGCGCGTCCCTGAACGAAGGACAGCCGGACATACCGCGGACGGACGACTCCGCTCTCACGGTGTCCCCGACCGGTCGGCCCAGGGCTCGCAGTACGCGGTCCCGGACTCAGCAACCAAGGAGGTCCCATGCGATCCGTACACCTTTGGCGGGCGAGCGCGCTGCTCGCCGTAACGGCGCTCGTCGCGGCACCGCTGTCCGCGGACGCGCAGGACGTGAGCGAGCCCTGGTACTTCACCGGGGATCTCGGCGTCGCGGGCCCCATCAATGACAACGCGCAGACGCTCTTCGGTCTCGGAGCGGGGAGCAGCTTCGGCGTGTACCGCTCGGTGATCCCCGAGATCTCGCTCGGAGGTCGCGTCGGCTTCGGCGCGCTCAGCGAAGGAGAGCCGCTCCTCGTCGCCCCCGGCGAGGTCGATCTGCGACGTCAGATCGATGTCCCGTCGGCGCCGCCGCCGGTCGTCACGCCGCCCGTCACGCGGCCCGTCCTTCCTCCGGTGGTCACGCCGCCGATCACGGCGCCGATCCCCCCGGCCGATCAGGGTCAGCTCGTGAGCCACGGGGTGCTCGACTACGAGTACCTCACGCTCAACCTGCGGGTGCGCCCGCTCGCGCGGCTGCTCGACGACGGTCGCCGCGGCACCGGCCTCTACCTCGACGCGGGCGCCGGCGTGGGCCTGCTCGACGGTGACTTCGCGCCGGTCTTCGACGGCGCGATCGGGTGGAACTTCGGCCTCGGCCCGATCGCGATCGGCCCGAAGTTCCAGTTCACGCACGCGGTCGAGCTCAACGGTCGCTTCGGCGACGACGACATCCTCACCTGGATGGGCGGCCTCGAGATCGCCTTCTTCGACCAGGCCCGCGTGGAGCCGGTGGTCACCGCCGAGGCGGACATCGACGTCGAGGGTCCCCGCGCCGATCTCGGCGCGGAGGCCGAGGCCGAGATGGAGGATCGTGACGGCGACTGGATCGCGGACGCCAACGACCGCTGCCCCGACGAGCGCGAGGTCTTCAACGGCCTCGATGACGCGGACGGCTGCCCCGACGAGGGCACCGGCGAGTTCGTGAACAACGCGCTGATCGTCGATGAGCGCGTGTTCTTCGACTACGACTCGCCCGAGCTCCGCGAGACCGGGACCGAGCAGCTCGACGAGGTCGTCTCGCACTACCGCGAGCACGGCGACGCCTACGAGCGCCTCGTCATCGGTGGCCACACCGACAGCCGCGGCACGATGACGTACAACGAGGGGCTGAGCCGCGAGCGCGCCGACGCGGTCGTGGACTACCTCGTCGCGCAGGGCATCCCGCGCGACATCATCGAGGTCGAGGCCTACGGGGAGATGGCCCCGGCCATCCCCGACGCCGCGACCGAGTTCGAGCACCAGGTGAACCGCCGCGTCGCGTTCCGCATCGACTGGGCGGAGGGCCAGGAGCCGGTCGGCGTCGCGCCCGAGGCGCAGCCGACGCTGCCGGAGATCATCGACGAGGCGCCGGCGAGCGTGCAGGAGCGCGAGCTCCGCGCGGACGTGCAGGAGCGGGAGGCGCGCGAGCGCCAGCTCGCGGAGGCGGAGCTCGAGGCGCTGCCCGAGGAGGATCGCGTCGCGCTCAACACCGAGCGTGAGGCGACCGAGCGGGAGGTGACCGCGCGCGCCGAGGCCGACGTCGAGATGGCCGAGGCGCAGGCGCAGCTCGAGCTCGAGGCGCCGGAGGCCGAGCTCGAGGTGCAGGAGCCGCAGGCGCGCCTCGACCTCCAGGAGGGCGAGACGATCATCGTCGAGTAGTCGAACGTTCGTTCACGACCGCATCGATCGTGAACGGAGCATCGTGTCGGGCTCCCCCTCCTCCGGGAGGGGGAGCTCTGGCCGATCACCATCGCGGAGCCCGATGCGCGTATCGAGCAACACGGCAGAGCGAGCGGAGCGGCGGGCGGCGCTCACCGCCTTCGCGACCCTCGCGCTGGTGATGGCGGGCCACGCCGTGCTCGAGACCGCGCGCGACGCGCTCTTCCTGCAGTCCCTCCCGGCCGAGCAGCTGCCGTGGGTGTACCTCATCATCGCGGCGCTGACGTTCGGGCTCGCCGGCCTCGAGTCCCAGCTCGCGCGAGGAGCGCGCCCCCGCGAGCTCTTGTCGGTCTTCCTCTTCGGCGCCGCGCTCTCGACCTTCGCGCTGTGGGCCGTCGCCGACTTCGTGAGCGTCGCGTCGATCTGGCTGCTCTACGTGTGGACGGGCGTCTTCGGCACGGTGGCGATGATCCACTTCTGGCTGTCGATGAGCGCGCTCTTCAACGTCACACAGGCCAAGCGCCTCTTCGGCCTCGTCGGCGCCGGCGCGCTCGTCGGCGCGATCGTGGGCTCGTCGCTCGCGCGCGTCGTGGTCTCGATCGCCGACGCCCGCGCGCTCGTGGCGGTCGCCGCCGCGTGCATGCT
>JAEZBP010000930.1 GCA_023427125.1 Pseudomonadota bacterium
TCGTCGAGCAGCGCGCTGCCGCGGTAGGCGCGGAGCGAGCGGCGCAGCCGGGCCTCGAACGCGAGCCCGTGCGCGCGGAAGAGGCCCTCGGTCCGCGGGTGATCGGCGGGGCAGAGCAGCTCGTAGCGAAGCACCGAGAGCCACCGATCGCCGGCGTCGAACGCGGCGCGCAGCAGCGCGTCGAGGGGAGCGTCGCCCTGCGGATCCGCGCTCGCGAGCAGGTGCACGCTCGCGCCGTGGACGCGCCGCCGGGTGGTGAACGGCACCACCTTCAGCGCGGCCTCGAGCTGCCCGCCCGCGAAGGCGCCGAGCGTGAGCCCGACGTTGGGATCGGGCGCCCCGAGCCAGCCTCTCCACGTCGCCTGCTGCCCGTCCGGCAGGTGATCGCCGAAGCGCAGCACGTCCTCGCGACAGGCGAGGGAAGCCAGCGGGCCGGCGTCGGCGGCGCCGAGCGGCGCGACCCGGATCGACATGGAGTCAGCTCGCGGCGCGCGCTTCCGGGACGTAGTCCGCGTCGTAGACGTCGAGCTCGCGCTTGAGCGTCCGCGGCATCCAGTCCTCGTCCTCGCGCGCCGGCGGTAGCACGTAGGGCGTGCCGTCGTAGCTCATGCGCTTGCCGGGCCAGACGTACGCCTTGAACAGGTAGGACAAGAGCGAGCGCTGATCGAGGTTCGGGTGGATGTGCGGGCCGAGCTCCTCGGCGTGCGCGGCGGGCAGCAGGCTCCAGTGCAGGCCCGGCCGCATGTGGTGCATGCCGTGGTAGCCGTTGTTGAACGTGAACCAGTTCAGCACCTTGCCGACGAAGTTCCGGCTGTGATTGTAGGGGTGCGCGCCGTCGCAGCCGTCGTGCTGCACGAAGTTGATCCCCATGATCCCCCACGCCGCGTACTGGTGCGGGATCATCACGAAGAGGATGAACTTCAGCGGAACGAAGCCCCACAGCTTCACCGGATCGATCAGCGCCAGCGTCACGAGGAACGCGAGGTAGACGAACAGCTCGAGCCGGAACTGCCGATACCACTTCGGGTTCTTCGTGCGCATCGCCTTCGCGAAGCGCGCGTTGTCACGGAAGATGATGGGGCCGACGATGAAGCTGAAGAGGAGCTGGTTCAGCAGGTTCCAGCGAAAGCGCAGCTTGTCGGTGCGCATCCGATCCTTGGCCTGCTGGGTGTACTTGTGGTGGCTGAGGTTGTGCCCCGGCACGTACATGCTGACCGGGTGCCCGTACGTGAGGCTCAGCGCGACCTGGAAGAGGCTGTTCAGCGGCCGGGCCTTGAAGACCGGGGTGTGCACCGTGTTGTGCGTGATGACCGCGCAGAAGAACGAGAGCAGCGAGATCACGACGGCGAAGCCGGCCCAGCCGTACCAGGGCAGCTCCAGCGCGTACGCGAGCCCGATGAGCACGAAGTACGCGAGGACGAACGCGATCGAGCGAAGGTCGGCCTTGTAGCGCAGCATGGTCCCGGTCTCGCCAGCGAATCTCGGCCACTCGGCCGGACGCGAGAGTTTTATCCGGGCCTCGCGGGGCTGTCCATGCCCGAGGGGAGGACCCTCACTGGCGGGGATCGAGGGCGTCGGCGAGAGCGTCGAGGAGGGCGGCGCCGTCGCCGCGCCAGGCGCTGCCGTGCATGCACGCGAGCGTGGTCGGCGCCGTGGCGGCGAGCCGCGCCAGGATCGGCCGCGCGAGGCGGGTGTGCGAGTAGTAGTCGAGCGACGCGCGCAGGGCCTCGCTCGGGCCGAGGATGTCGGTCTCGACCAGGGGCGGGTGGTGCGAGCCCCCCTGCGTGAAGAGGTCGCCGCAGAGGAGGGTGCGGGTCGTCGCCTCCATCATGTACCCGCACTCCCATGCGTGCGGCATGTGCGGGGCGTCCATCCACGTCAGCGTGTGGTGGCCGAGGGCGAGCGTCTGTCCATCACGCAGAGGCCGCGCCGGGCGATCCGCGAAGTCGTTGAGCGAGACCATCGCGCCCACCGCGCTGCAGACCGGCTCGGCTCGCGGGGCGAGGGCCAGGATGTCGTTCAGCGCCCCGCACTCGTCGGCTTCGAAGTGGGAGAACGCCACATAGCGGAGGCTCTCGATCGGCAGGACCTTCGCGATCGCCTCACGCACCCGAGGAAAGAGCCGGCGCGGCCCGGTATGGAAGAGCAGCGGCTCGTCATCTTCGACGAGGTACTGATTGAAGCTGAACCCGGGCGCGGCCGCGGTCGGCGGGATGGGCGTGTGGACCCGGTAGATGCCCGCCGCGATCTCGTCGATCTGCGTCCTCATGAGGTCGAAGCTGTAAGCCCCCGCGGGCTCACCGGAACGGGGGCTGGCGCTGCGCGGCCGCGTCCACGAAGCCGAGCGAGATCGCGCGCACGACGGGGAAGCGCCGGCGGATGTGCGGCCCGCTCTGGAGCGCGCGATCCGCGAGCATGCGCGCCGACTGGTGCAGGAAATGACCTCGCGCCCGGTCGGCCGCCGGGAGCTGCTCGGGCTGCTGCACGCCGCGATCTTCGAGCAGCTCCATGAGGGTGTTCCACGCCAGGCCCGCCACGATGACGTCGCGATCGGGGTCGGCGGTCTCTCTCGCGCGGGTGCGCTCCACCAGAGGGCCGATCGCCATCAGGTGCCCGGCCAGATCGCTGTCGTCGATGTGCGTGAGGAACGCGATCGCCTGCGCGAGATCGCGATCGGCGTCGTCGAGGGTCGGCCGCGCGGACGGGAGCTGCGCGTGGGCGGCCCGCACGTTTTGGATCGTGACCGCCACCGCGAGGCCCTCGACGCCACGCTCGACGCGACCGCGCGCGGAGAGGATGCCGACGAGCCGGCCCTGCGCGTCGATCACCGGACCGCCGGAGTGGCCGGGGTTGACGGTCATCGTCAGGTGCAGCTCGCCGGCCCGCGTCACGCGGCTCACCTCGCCGCTCGCGGCGGCGGGGATCGGCTCACGCAGATCGAGCGGGTAGCCGCTGACGCTCACGCGCTCGGAGAGCGTGAGCTGCCTCGCCTCCGGGAGCGGCACGTGATCGGCGAGCGGGCGATCCACGACGAGGAACGCGATGTCGTGCTGCGGATCGACGTAGAGCGGCCGCGCCGCGATCGGCGTCGAGGTCCCCGGCGGGAACACGACCCACGCCTCCGCGCCCCACCCCACGTGGCGCGCGGTGAGGACGATCTGCGGCCCGATGGCCACGCCCGAGCCGTGGCTCGTCGACGCGTCGGCGGCCACCCGCGAGACGCGGGTGCGGCGACCGGGCCCCGTGTGCACGTCGAGCCCTCGGACCGAGACGATGCGCACCGTCGCGCGATCGATGGGACGCAGGGCGACCGCCGCCTCCTGCGCGGCGGCCGGCGCGGCGATGGCCAGCGAGACGAGGAGCGCGGTGAGCGTGCGGGTCATAGAATCCGAAATGAATCGAAGAAGTCGCGGACCGTGTCGCTCGCCTGTCCCGAGCCGGGCCGCGCCGCCTCGATCACATAGATGCGCTGCGCCGTGATGAACATGCGCCCTTCGATCGAGACGCTCCCGGTGGTCCGTGTGAACACGCTCCCGGGGAACCCCGACGCGCTCACCGGCGCGCCGGTCTGCCCGAGCGCGAGCGCCCGCGTGACCTCCTCGACCGTCTCCGGATCGGCGCGCTCCGGGAGATCGATCACCCGCACCCTCAGGCGCGCCCCGGCCGTCTCCGAGACGAAGCTGTGAGTGACGACGTTGTGATCGCCCACCCGCAGGTCCTCGGTGCGGCGGCTCGAGATGGGAGGCATTCGGACCGCGAAGTCGGTCTCGGGAACGAAGATCGCGGAGAGGGCCGTGCTCGTCCCGCCCACCGGCAGGAGCGCGTCGTCGACGTCGAGGCGGATCGAGCCCATGAACGACTCGGCGGTCGCGAGCGGCCCCGGGGCGTGGGCGACGATCGCGAACGCGACGTAGATGCGGCGCGCGCCGACGAACTGGCGGAGCGCGACGAAGACGCCGTTGGGCGCGAGGCCGGTGTCCTCCCGCCCGTAGAAGCCGCCGATGTCGAGCCGCTGGGTCCGCCGCTGCGTGAGCTGCTGCTCGGAGAAGACGTTGTTCGCGACCTCGTGCGCGGCCTCGAGCGTGTCCCCGACGAGCCCGCCTTCCCACTCCGTGACGATCATCCCGAAGGCGCCGTAGGGCACCTCGGCCCGCGCCGAGATGGAGCGATAGAACGCGCCGTCCTCCTCGCGGCCGAAGCGCTGCTCGTAGCGCGGCTGGGCCGGCATCCGGAACGCGACGCCGAGCCCGGGCGGGGTGATCTCCGGCCAGGCCCAGCCCTGCTGGCCGGCCACCTGCGGTCCACCGTTCGGCGGCGCACCGTTCGGCTGGAACGCAGCGCGCGAGCGGCGCGCGCAGCCGGGCCCCGCCATGACGACGAGCATCGCGAAGCACAAGAGCCAGCGCCGCATCCCTCTCCGCTTATCACTTCGGAGCGCGCGCTGTCGACGTCGATCACTCGGCCGCGTCGCGCGCGGGCCGGGCGCCACCGAGCACCGCGTACTCGCACTTCGCCTCGTCGTACTCGAAGAGATCGACCTCACCGATGTCGTAGAACCAGGCGTGCAGCTGGAGCGCGCCCTTCTCCATCTGCTCGCGCACGAGCGGGTAGCTCTTGAGGTGCTCGAGCTGGCGCACGGTGACCGCGCGTGCCGCGGCGTCGGCGTCGGCGAGCTCCGAGAGATCGCCCGCGAGCGGCGCCGCGTGCTTCGACCAGGTGCCGAGCGTCGCCAGCTCGGGCGGGACGACGCCCTTCTTCAGCGCGCTGATCGCGCCGCACTTGCTGTGCCCGCACACCACCACGTGGCGCACGCCGAGCACGCCGACGCCGTACTCGATGGCCGCGCCCTCCTGCGGCATGTGCTCGCTCCCGGCGCCGGGCACGAGCGCGCCGAGGCAGCGCACGATGAAGAGGTCTCCCGGATGCGCGCCCATCATCTGCCCGGGGCTGATGCGGCTGTCCGCGCAGGTGATGAACATCGTGTGCGGGTGCTGTCCGTCCGCGAGCTGACCGAAGAGCGAGTCGTAGTGATCACGCATCTGATCGCGGAAGCGCTCCACGCCGGCGAGGATGTTGGGCCGCCCCAGCATCCCCGCGCTCTTCTCGAGGATCGGCTCGACGTCGCGCGAGACCGTCGCGATGTGGTCGGCGAGCTTGCCCGTGCGATCGGCGGCGAGCAGCCGCTCGCGGACGCGCGGGCTCGGGCCGAGCAGCGCGATGCGCCCGCCGCGCTCGCACCAGTCGGCGACCACCCGCAAGACGCCCTCGGCCCCCGTGCCGTCGATGCCGACCACGCTCCTCAGATCGATGACGACCCCGTGGCTCGGATCCGCCTTCAGGAGCTCGCGATCGAGCCGCTGGAGCTCGAGCGCCGCGAGGAACGTGATCGGGCCGCTGAAGCTCACCTGGTGCGGCACGTTGGCGTCGTTACTCTCGTGCAGCAGCGCCCGGGTGCGCGCCACGCGGAAGGCCGCGTAGACGATGGCGAGCGCGAGCCCCGCCTCGAGGCCCTGCGTCATCCCCAAGCTGACGATGCCGATGGCGGTGACCGCGGCGATGGCGAGCTCGGGGCGGCTGATGCGCAAGAGATCGCGGAGCGGCCGCGGATCGAGGAGCGGGATCGCCGTCGCGACGACCACCCCGGTGAGCGCGGCCATCGGCACGTGCTGCAGGATCGGCCAGACCGCGGCTCCCGCGATCAAGAGCACCACCGCGTGCACGAGCGCAGGGCGGCGCGAGCGGACGCCGAGACGCAGCGCGACCACCGAGCGCGGCACGAGCTGCGCCGTGGGGAGCGCGCCCACGAAGCCGCACGCGATGCCGGCGAGCCCGTTGCCGATCAGCTCCTGGTTCGGATCCATGTCGCGGTCGGCGAGCTTCTCGAGCGACTCGGTCGCGGTGAGCGTCGCGAGAGTGGTGGTGAGGTAGAGCGCGATCACCGCTCCGACGAGCTGCGCGACGCCTCGCGAGGGCAGCGCGGGCGGGTTGATCGCGGGGAGCTCCGCCATCGTGAGCCGCGGCACGTCGAGGTGGAGGATCGCGGCGACGAGCGCGGGGACGGCGAGGCCGAGGAGCGCGCCGGGCATCCGCTTGCCGGCGAGGGGCAGGGCCAGCGCGAGGAGCACGCTCGAGGCGGCGATCGCCAGCGCGAAGACGTTGGCGTGTGGCAGCTCGACGCCGATGCGATCGATGCGCTCGAGCAGCGGCACGTTCGCCATCGTGTCGGCGCCCACGATCGCCGGCAGGTGGAGAGTGAGCATGAAGGCGCCGACACCGAAGATGAAGCCGCGCAGGACCGAGGTGGGGATGAGGCGCGCGAAGCGGCCGAGGCCGAGCACGCCGGTCACGAGCTGCAGCACCCCGACGACCACGACCACCGCGCCGACCGCGCCCATCCCGTGGTCGCTCGCGACCTCCGCGATCACCACCGAGGTCGCGAGGCCGGGCCCCGAGAGGGCGGTGTGCGTCCCGCCGAAGAAGACGCAGGCGATCGTCCCGATGGCGGCCGCGATGATGCCGGCCTCGGGCGGCGCGCCCGAGACGACGGCGATCCAGATCGAGAGCGGCAAGAGCGTGCTCGCGAGCACGAGCCCGTCGATCAGGTCCTTGCGGAGCCCCTCGCGCGCGCCGAGGCTCGCCCACTCGGACCGCAGCGCGCGAACGCCGAGGTCGAGGCGGGGCTCGAGCACGCGGAAGCCATCGAGCATCCGAACCGTATACACGAGCCCCCCGCGCCCACGAAAGCCCCGCTTGCGTGCGTGTTCGCCCCGCCGGAGACGCGCGCGCCACCCCATGCCAGAGCGGTAGGCTTGCCGACACGACGACACGGCCCGCGGGCACGAGAGCTGCCTCGCAGAGAGCGCATGGACACCGTACTGAAGACACTGGGAGACGCGCTCGCGAGCTTCGTGGCGTTTCTTCCCGCCCTCGTCGCCGGTTTGATCGTGCTCCTGATCGGGTGGGTCATCGCGGCCGTGGTGCGCCGGGTCATTCGCGCGCTGCTGCCACGCACAGGGCTCGACCGTTTCCTCACGCGGCACAACATCACCGACCGAGCGCCCGAGGCACACACGGGCTCTCGCGTCGTCGCGAGCGCCGCGTACTGGGCGATCCTCCTCATCGCGTTGATGCAGGCGTCGAACCTCTGGGGCCTCGAGTTCGTCGCGAGAGGCCTCGGCGAGGTGATCGCGTTCGTGCCGAACATCGTGGCCGCCACGCTGGTGTTCGGTGTCGCGCTGCTCCTCGGCAACTGGCTGCGTGACCGGCTGCGCTCGCGCGCGGCCGAGGCGCAGTGGGGCAGCGCGATCCTGCCGGGCGCGGTGCGGGCGGGCATCCTGACCATCGGCGCGTTCATCGCGCTGCGGCAGCTCCGGATCGCGCCGGAGATCCTCGTGCTCGCCTTCGCGCTGGTCTTCGGCGCGATCGCGGTGGCCACCGCCCTCGCCTTCGGCCTGGGCGGCCGGCACACGGTCGAGCGCATGACGCGCGACTGGTACGATCGGCAGCGCGGCGCCGGCCCCTCGGACCGCGAGCCGCCCGAGCGCGCCGGCATCCCCGCCCGACCGCGCGCGTAGACGCCGCCTCGATGGCGCGGCCCTCGCTCTCGTGCGACGAAGCGCCGGCATGAGGGTGCCGAGCCGCCGTGTCTTCCAAGCCGACGCGCTCGCGTGGATGGAGGCGAGCGCGCCGGACCCTCGCGCGAGCGTGATCACCTCGCTGCCGGACGTCTCCGAGCTCACCCACCACCTCGACTTAGGAGACTGGTGTCAAACGAGCGCTCCTCGTCTTTCGG
>JAEZBP010000356.1 GCA_023427125.1 Pseudomonadota bacterium
ATCGTGGCGCCTCTCGCCGTGCGCGCGCTCCCGACAGCGGCGCCGCACGCGGAAGTCGAGAGCATGAGCAAGAGAGCGAGCGTCGATCGCATGCGGGCGAGCATACCCGAGTGAGAGACGACCGCAGAATCGCCGCGCGCGCTCGGGACGCCGCGCGGAGCGGTTCGGATCTCATCGTGGCGCATGGCGAGGGTCGGCCTCGCTCGGGACGAAGGCCGCGGAGCTCGGCCGCGCGCGCAAGCCGCGCGCAGCAACACGGGACAACGTCGTTGACAGGGCCGAGCACGACGTTGTCCCACCGCGCTCGCTGCGCCGCCCTCACCGTCGCCTGTCTGTCCGATCAACGTCGAGGCCGACGGAAAGGGGAGGGCGCCTCAGCCGTCGCTGAAGTCGTCGCCGCCGGGGTCGTCGTAGCCGCCGCCCCCGCCGCCGCCGCCCTCGAAGTCGTCGTCCCCGTCGCCGGCGAGGTTTTCGAAGCGGGTGAACTCGTGGAAGAAGCGGCACTTCACGGTGCCGACCGGGCCCGCGCGCTGCTTGCCGATGATGATCTCGGCGATGCCGCGCAGCTCCGGATCTTCGCGGTTGTAGAACTCCTCGCGATAGATGAAGAGGATGACGTCCGCGTCCTGCTCGATGGCGCCCGACTCGCGCAGATCGGCGAGCTGCGGCCGCTTGTCCTTGGCGGCCCGCGTCTCGACGCCGCGGTTGAGCTGCGAGAGCGCCATCACCGGGATCTCGAGCTCCTTCGAGAGGCCCTTGAGCGAGCGGCTGATCTCGCTGATCTCCTTCTCGCGGCTCTCCACCTTGGCGCCGGCGCGCATGAGCTGGAGGTAGTCGACGACGATGAGCCCGAGGCCGTGCTCGGCCTTGAGGCGCCGCGCCTTGCCGCGCAGCTCCATGATCGACAGCGCCGGCGTGTCGTCGATGTAGAGCGGCATGTTGGTGAGCGTGCCGGCCGTGCTGGTGAGGCGCGTCCAGTCGTCGCGGCTCAGCATGCCGGTGCGCATTCGACCGCCGTCGACGCGCGCCTCGCTGCACAGGAGGCGCCGGGCGAGCTCCTCCTTCGCCATCTCGAGCGAGAAGACCACCACCGGCTGCTGCCGCTCCATGCACCCGTGGATCGCGGCGTTCAGCGCGAACGCCGTCTTGCCCATGCCGGGGCGGCCCGCGACGATGATCAGCTCGCCGCTCTTGAGCCCCGCGAGCATGCGGTCGAGCTTCGTGAAGCCGGTCGGCAGCCCGGTGATCTTCTCCTTGCGCTCGGCGGCCGCGGTGACCTGCTCGAACGTGCGGATCACCACGTCCTTGATGTGCTCGTAGGGGGCGCGCTTGTGCTCCTTGGCGACCTCGAAGATCTTCTTCTCGGACTCGTCGACGAACTCCTTCACGTCGCCGTACTCGCCGTAGCCCTGCGCGGCGATCTCGTGGCAGCGCGTGATCAGGCGCCGGACGATCGCCTTGTCGCGCACGATGGCGGCGTGGTGCTCGATGTTCTCGACGGTCGGGATCGTCTCGGTAAGCCCGAGCATGTGCTCGTCGCCGCCGGCCTTCTGCAGGTTGCCGTGATCGACGAGCCAGGCGCGCAGCGTCACGAGGTCGACCGGCTCGCCCTTGCGGAAGAGCTCGCACATCGCCTCGAAGATCAGCGCGTTGGCGCGGCTGTAGAAGTCGTCGACGCCGAGGATCTGCGTGGCGGCGTTGAGCGCGTTGTTCTCGAGCATGATGCCGCCGAGCACGGCGCGCTCCGCGTCGAGCGAGTGCGGCGGCACGCGGCCCTGGGGCACCGCGCGAGGCGGCTCGAAGGCGTCGGCGAAGCTCATGGGGTCGATCGGTCTACCATCGCGGCGCCGCCCGAACCACTCGCGGCTGAGGGGTGACGCACGGCTCGAGCGCGAGCCCGAGTCGCGAGCCGAGAGTCGCGAGCCGAGAGTCGCGAGCCCAAAACGCGAGAAGGGCGCGCTCCCGAGGGAGGGCGCCCTGCTGGCTGGGGGGAGCCGCGATCAGGCCGCGACGACGTTGACCTTGACGGTCGCGTGGACCTCTTGGCCGAGCCGGATCTTGACCTCGTGCTCGCCGAGCTCCTTGATGGGCTCGGGCAGCTCGATCTTCTTCTTGTCGATCTCGAAGCCCTTCTTCGCGAGGGCCTGCGCGATGTCGCGCGAGCCCACCGAGCCGAAGAGCTTCTGGTTGTCGCCGGCCTGGGCGGCGATCTCGAGGCTCACCGCCGCGAGCTCCGCCGCGCGCCCCTCGGCGCCCGCACGGAGCTTGGCCGCGTGAGCGATGGCGACCTTCTTCTCGTGCTCGATCTGCGCGACGTTGCCGCGCGTGGCGAGCGCCGCCAGCCCCTGAGGGACGAGGTAGTTGCGCGCGTAGCCGGGCTTCACGCGGACCACGTCGCCCGAGCGACCGAGGTTCTCCACGTCGTCCCGCAGGACGACCATGAGCGTCTGGCCTGCCATCACTTCACCGCGGTGTAGGGGAGGAGCGCGATCATCCGCGCGCGCTTGATCGCCTGCGTGAGCTGGCGCTGCTGGCGCGCGGTGAGCCCGCTGATGCGGCGAGGGACGACCTTGCCGCGCTCGGTGATGAAGTGCCGCAGGGTCTGCGGATCCTTGTAGTCGAAGATGAACTCGGGGTCGTTCACGAACGCAGGCGGGCGCTTGCGGCCGCTGCGCCGGCGAATGCCGAGGGGATCATCGGCGCGGCTGGCCTTGCGAACCACATCGCCGCCCCGTTCATCGTCACGATCGTAGTCGTCGTCGTCCATCATGGTCATCTACTCCAGCAGAAGGTCGGCGCCGCCGATCACTCCTCGTCTTCCTCGTCCGGTGCGGCCGGCTCCGCCTCGTCGCCCGCGGGCTTCTCTTCGGCGGCGGCGCTCTCCTCGTCGGCCGGCCGAGCCTCGGCCTCCTCGTCGGCCATGGCGCGGCGTCGCGAGGACATCCCGAGGCGCTCCTCGAACGTGGGATCCTCCTCTTCCTCGCTGCCCGTCTCGATCTCGCGGAAGAGCACCTCCTCGGGATCGACCTCGAGCGCGCCGGCGTCCTCCACGTCCTCGAGGCGCACCGTCTGGTAGCGGACGACGTCGTCGAGGTTGCGCAGGTTGCGCTCGAGCTCCGCGACCACGTCGGTGAAGCCCACGAGCTTCACGTAGACGAAGATGCCGCGGGTCATCTTCCTGATGGGATAGGCGAGCTTGCGCTTGCCCCAGTTGTCGACCCGCACGAGCTTGGCGCCGCGCTTCTGCACCACGTCGGTGATGCGGTCGGCGACCTTGCGGGCCTCCGACGGAGCCACCGTCGGACGCAGGATGTAGACGAGCTCGTACTCACGTGCGAGCCGCTGTGCTTCAGCCATGGATACCGTATTCCTCTCGGACGAAAGGCCCCGGCGCGAGGCCGGAGCGAGGAACGAGCGACGCGCACCATGCGCGCCACACGAGTCTCAGAAGCGCTCTTCAGCTGTCATCCCTCGCGTTGAAGCGGTTCATGGCCGACGCGATTCCGTCGGCGATGACGGCCTCTACTCGAGGGGGCGCGAGCTGTAGCACGTCGGGGAGCCGCGCGCTCTCCGTCGCGTCGAAATCGCCGAGGACCCACCCGTGCGGGGGTCCCTGAGGGGGCCGGCCGATGCCGATCCGGAGCCGGGCGAACTCCGGGCCGCCGCAGCGCGCGATGATCGACCGGAGGCCGTTGTGGCCCGCGGCCCCACCGCCCTGCTTGAGCCGCAGGGTGCCGAAGGGGAGGTCGAGCTCGTCGTGCACGACGAGCACCGAGGCGAGCGGCACCTTGTAGAAGCACATCGCCTCCTGCACCGACTCGCCGCTCAGGTTCATGAAGGTGAGCGGCTCGAGCAGGACGACGTCCTCGCCCCCGAGACGGACCTTGGCCGCGCGCCCTCGGTGCTTGTCCCGGAGGTCCGCGCCGAGGGCCGCCGCGAGCCGGTCGATCACCATGAAGCCGACGTTGTGGCGGTTCTTGGCGTACTTGGGCCCCGGATTGCCCAGCCCGACGACGAGGTGCATCGCGATGATCGCTCGCGCCGGCGGCGCGAGACACGGAGCCCGCGCGAAGGCGAGCTCCGTGTCCTCTCATCAGCTCGCGGCGGGGGTACCGGCCGCGGGCGCTGCCTCTTCCTCAGGAGCCTGCTTGCGCTCCTTCGCGTCGATCGAGAGCACGCGGCGCTCGGCCGCGTAGGTGCACTCGACGCCGGCCGGGAGCGGCAGGTCCTGGACGCGGACGACGTCGTTGATCTCGAGGTTCGAGACGTCGATCGTCACGACCGCCGGGACGTCCTGCGGGAACGCGCGCACCGGGATCTGGCGGTACATCTTCCGCAGGAAGCCGCCCTTCTGCACGCCGACCGAGCGGCCCTCGTGCTCGAGCGGGACGATCGCGTCGACCTTCCGATCGCGCGCCACCGCGTAGAAGTCCACGTGGCGGAGCTCACGGCTCACCGGGTTGATCGCGAGGTCGCGGACCAGCGCGAGCTTCTTCTCGCCGCCGATCGAGAGCTCGACGAGCTGGTTGCGCCCGTAGGCGCCCAGGAGCGTCTTCTCGAGCTCGAGAGGCGACACCGCGAGCTTCTGCGGCTCGGTGCCAGGTCCGTAATAGATCGCCGGGATCAGCCCACGCATGCGGAGCTGACGCGCCGGCCCCTTTCCGCTCTTCTCGCGGACCTCAGCCTGCAACGTCTGCGGTTCCATGTTCTTCATTCCCTTTCGGGCGCCGCTTCCTTCGCGGGCGCCTCTTCACTCTTGTTGGCTCTGTCTTCGATCGCGGCGCGCGCTCTCACACGAAGAGAGAGCTCACCGAGTCGCTGTTGTGGATCCGCTTGATGGCCTCGCCGAGGAGGCGCGAGACGGAGAGCACCTTGAACTTTGCGATGCCCTTGGCGTCTTCCCGCAGCGGGATGGTGTCGGTGACGAGGACCTCCTCGAGCACCGAGTCGCGGATCCGCTCGATCGCCGGGCCCGAGAGCACCGGATGCGTGGCGCACGCGAACACGCGCTTGGCGCCGCGATCGGTCAGCGCCTTGGCCGCGTTCGTCAGGGTGCCCGCGGTGTCGATCATGTCGTCGACGATCACGCAGTCGCGACCCTCGACGGCGCCGACGATGTTCATCACCTCGCTCACGTTCGCGGTCGGGCGGCGCTTGTCGATGATCGCGAGCTCCGAGCCGAGCCGCTTCGCGTACGCGCGGGCTCGCTCCACGCCGCCGGCGTCCGGCGAGACGCAGACGCTGCCCGGGCTGAGCCTCGGGCGCAGGTACTCGAGGAACGCGGGCATCGCGTAGAGGTGATCGAAGGGGACGTTGAAGAAGCCCTGGATCTGCCCCGCGTGCAGATCCATCGACACGACCCGCGAGGCCCCGGCGGCCTGCAGCAGATCGGCGACGAGCTTCGCCGTGATCGGCGTGCGGGGCGCCACCTTGCGATCCTGCCGCGCGTAGCCGTAGTAGGGCATCACCGCGGTGATCGAGCCGGCCGACGCCCGCTTGAGCGCGTCGATCATGACGAGGAGCTGCATCAGGTGGTCGTTCACCGGCGCGCACGTCGGCTGCACCACGTAGACGTCGAGGCCGCGCACGTTCTCGCGGACCTCGGCGAAGACCTCGCCGTCGGCGAACGTGGAGATCTTCGCGCGCCCGAGGGGGACCTCGAGGTAGCTCGCGATCTGCTCGGCCAGCGCCGGATTGGCGTGGCCGGTGAAGATACAGATCGACTTGAACACGCCGCGCCTCACGAATAACTTCCGCGCCGAAACTTCCGCGACCGATGAAGAGGGCCCGGCCGATGGGGACCGCTTCGGTAGCAGAGGGGCCGAGGGGTGTCAACGCAGGGCCCCTGCCGGGCTGCGCACACGTCGATCGGTGAGGATGAGAGACGCCACGCGAGCGAACGAAGGGGCGCGGGTGGTCACGCTCGATGCGCTCCGCGGCGTCGCCGTGGTGCTGATGATCGCGTGGCACGCGAGCGACGGGTGGCTCCGGCCCGAGCATCACGCGGGGCCTTGGTGGGCCGCGCTGCGCACCGCGGGCGGGCTGGCGGCGCCGCTCTTCCTCCTCGCGGCGGGTGTGGCGGTCGGTCTCGGCGCGCGGCGCGGGCGCGGGCTCTCGCGCGTGCTCGTCCGAGGGG
>JAEZBP010000359.1 GCA_023427125.1 Pseudomonadota bacterium
GAGACGAAGAGGACGCACGCGAGCACCACACCGGGGATGATGCAAGCGAGCAGCGCGAACGAGATCGCGAGGCTCTGGATCATCGCGAGCGCGAGGAGCGGCCACGCGCGCCCGAGCACGGCGGCGAGCGAGCGGCGCAGGCTGACCGGTCGGCCGGCGAGGCGCTCGACGGTGCCGTGCACCAGCGCCGCCTGCGCGAGGAGCGTGAGCACGGTGCGGAGCGCGGCGGTCGCGAGCGATGCCCACAGGACGGCGTTGGGATCACCGCCTCCGGCCCACTCGCGGAGGGAGATGGTGGCGACGTAGCCCGGGACCATGACGAGGAGGGTGAGGAGCGCGAACGCGAGGAAGCTCGAGCCGAGGATGCGCGCGGAGGTCACGACGAGCTCGAGCGCGCCGATCCTCTCCTCCTCGCCGCCGTGCAGGTCGTCCTCGTCCACTGGCTACTCGAGGCGCGTAGCGTAACCCATCCGCGCGAGCGGGCTCACCCTCCGGCGTCGATCTCGGTCCAACGCTCGTTGACGAGCGCGGTCAGCACGTGATCGCGCCACTCGCCGTCGATGCGGAGATAGTCGCGCGCGTAGCCCTGCGGAACGAAGCCGAGCCGCCGAAGCAGGCGCGCGCTCCGCACGTTCTCGGGCCGGTGGTTCGCCTCGATCCGATGGAGCCGGACGTCGTCGAACGCGAACGCGATCGCGCGGGTCAGCGCCTCGTGCATCAGGCCCTGCCCTTCGAGCTCCCGATCGATCGAGAAGCCGAGGTGGCAGCAATGGAACGCCCCCCGCACGATGTTCGCGAAGTGCGCCTGCCCGACGATCCGATCGGTCGCTCCGCTGCGCGTGAAGACGAAGAGGCGATAAGCGCGGTCGGCGAGCGCGGCTTGCGCCTCGATCTCGAGCCGCGGCCGCCAGAACGCCGGGTCGTAGAAGCCCGGAGGCTTGCGCGGATCCCACCGCGCGAAGTGCTCGCGGTTGCGCGCAAAGTAGTCGACGACCGCCTCCGCCTCGCGCGGCGACGCCAGGCGCAGCGAGAGGCGGTCGGTGTCGAGCGCGATCGGCGGAGGCTCGGTCAATCGGCGAATTCGTCCGGGACGGGCTCGGCGGGCGCCGGCGCGGGCGCCGCCTGGCCCGCCTCGACGAGCGTGAGCGCGCTCTCCGGTACGAGGCCGCGCAGCGCCACGTCCTCGTTGACCGCGATGAACGCGTCGATCTGATCGCCGTCCTGGCGCCGCAGCTCGCGCGCCCAGCCCTGCTCCCGGAGCCGCGCGATGGTGCGCGGGCGCCCGTCGGCGTCGCGCCCGAACGTCACGCGCGTGCCGGCCGCGACCCGGTAGAGGTTCCCGCGCTCCTGCGCCATCCAGGAGGGCACCTCGCCCGCCGGAGCGGGCACCATCGGCGCGGGAGGCGGGCGCGGCCCCTCGCATGCCGTCAACGGAACTTGCACGTACCCGACGAGGTACGGACCGTAGCCTGCGCGGATCCCATACCAGGGCGCGCGCTCGCGCAGCACCACCACCGTGCCGGGAGGGTCCTGAGCCGGGAGGTTGGCGACCGCTTGCCCGTTGGGCCGATCGAACACCGGCACCGACTGCCCCGCAGGGAGACGGAAACACTGTCCTTCGGTCGGGGCCTCGACCGACCCAGGCTCGACCGGTCGATCCGCGAGCAGCTCGGCGTCGAACGTCCCGACGCGCGCCTCGAGGAAGCTCGTCGGCTGCGTCATCGGTCCGCCGAGCCAGGGTCGAACGGCGACGCGCATCTTGCCCGCCTCCGCGGCCGGACCGAGCACGGTCACGAGATCGTTCGGGCCCACGTAGAAGGGCGTGCCGTCGACGCGACCGCGCTCCTGCGCGTAGGCCGCGAGCCGCTCCGTCGGGACCCAGCCCTTGGTCGGCAGCGGCCCCGCGACGAGCACCTCGGCGCGGCCGCCGGAAACGGCGCTCTCGACCCGAACGCGCACGCCGGGGTTGAGGTAGCCGAAGGCCGGGGAGCTCTGCGCCGAGCCCATGTAGAGCGCGGGCCCGGACCCGGGGCCGATCGTGAGGACGCGCGGCAGATCGCCGGTCGGCGGCGGCGCCTCGCCGACCTCGCCGCCGGCGGCGGTCGCCTCTCCTTCTGCACCGCTCGGGCGGCGTTTGCAGCCGGGCGTGAACGCCAGGAGAGTCGCCGAGAGCAGGAGCAGCCCCAAGACACCACGAGAAGACCAGGATCGCATGAGAGCCCGCATAGCAGATGCGCGGCGCCTCACCAAGATCCGGGCCAACCGCCGAGCTTGCTGGCGCGCGCATTCGCGGGCTGGAACAGCCCCGCGCCCGGCCGACTACCGATAACGGAGGCGTAGCTTGATGCCGAGGAAGTCGGCGATCTTCTGAGCGATGGCCTTCGGGATGCGCTCGAGGCGAGCCTCCACCGTCGCCCGCGCCCGCGCGTGCGGCTCGCCCTTGAGCGCAGGGAGCACGACCTCCGTCCACTTCTGCAGCGTCTTCGCGTCGGCCTCGCCGAGCGCCTTGTTCAGCACGCCCTCGAGCCGCTTCTGGTACGCGACTGACGCCGTGCACAGCCCGGCGAAGGTGCGCACGAGCCCGTCCTTGCCGACCGGCGTCGCCGCGTCGAAGCCGTCCTTCAGCTTCTGCAGGTGCCGGGCGACCCGCGCCGGCGCGACGCGGGCCATGATCGGCAGCGCCATCGCGGCGGTCTGCGCCGCGCGCTTGTCGTCGGCAGCCACCGCCTTCACGAAGCGATCGATGATCGGCACCACCGCCTCGGGCTCCTTCTCGAGCAGCGCGTCGATCACCGGGGCCGCGCTCGTCACCAGCGCCTTCTTCCCCGAGACCAGATCATCCCCGAGCTCCGCGACCGGCCGCTCGCCGTTCAGCGGTTCGAGGTGCGCGTCTTCGTCGATCCTGTCTTCGTTCGTCATCGCGTCGCGGTCGGCCGCCTTGCCCGCTCGCTGGACCGCGGCGGGAGAAGCGACGTTCGCTTTCGCCGCGGCGCGGGCAGGGCTCTTGGTGCTCGGTCTCTTGTTGGCGGCCATCTTGGCTCCTCGCCGGACGGTCGGCGCAGGATACGCGAAGCGGGGCGGCTTGCCCACGCATCAAGCAGTGCTTCTCACGCCCGCGCGAGCGCCTGGAGGGTGAGCGGGATGGATCGATCGTAGCGGTACGCGGTGCCGCGATGACCGCCGGGGAACTCTTCGTGGATCACGCGCGCCCCACGCGCGCGCAGCCGCTCGTGCAGCATGCGCGCGGCGAATTGAAGGCCGTGCTCGTCGCGATCGCCCGCGTCGAGGAAGACGAGCGCCGCGTCCTTCATCGCCTCCGGATCGCGATCGAGCCGGACGATCGGATCGTGCGCGAGCCAGCGCTGCCACACCGCGTCGATCGGGAGCGCGGCGGCGTCGAAGGGCAAGCACACATGGGGGAACGGCGCGTCTTGATCGGGCGCATACGCCGCGCCGGTGGCGATGGTCATGATCGCCTCGAAGTCGCCGGCGCCCGACGGGCCCCGCTCCGCGAAGCGCGCGAGGAAGGGCGCGACCCCGCCCGCCCGATCGAGGGTGATCGCGACCGAGGTGAAGCTCGGCCGGATGCTGATCTCGAAGGCCGCGTCGCCCGCGTGGCTCGCGTAGGCGGCGAAGGCCTCGGGGCGATCGATCGCGAGCCGCAGCGCGCCGAAGCCCCCCGACGATCGGCCGATGACCGCGCGGGCGTCGCGCCTCGGGATCGTGCGGTAGCGCGCGTCGACGAAGGGAATGACCTCGTCGATCAGGTACGATTGATAGGGCCCCGTGGCCGCCGAGTCGACGAACTGGCTGCCGCCCCAGCGGGTCATGCAGTCGGGCGCGACGAAGATCGCCTCCTCGGCCTCGCCGCGCGCGAGGATCGCCTCGTAGCGCGCGAAGAGATCGGGCTCCCACACGCTGTAGTTCGAGAACGAGCGGTGTCCCGCCGCGTAGGAGGGCAGCACCATCACGAGCGGGAAGCGCCGCGCGCCGCTCGTGTCGTCGTAGCTCGGCGGTAGGTAGACGAGGACCTCGCGCTCGCTGGGATCACCGAGGACGTTGCCCTCGAGGAGCTTGCTCTGGAAGCGAGGGAGCTCGATCCGTCCGCGCAGCACGAGCGCGGTGTAGCACACGCGGGCGCGCGCCGCGCCTGCGCTCACATCCGGTCGGGGGCCTCGACGCCGAGCAGTCCGAGGCCGCGGGCGAGCTGGCGGCGCGTGAGATCGACGAGCGCGAGGCGGCTCGCGCGGACGTCGCCCTCGCTCTTCAGCACCGGGCACGCCTCCCAGAAGCTGCTGAGCTCGCGCGCGACCGCGTAGAGGTGCGCCGCGAGGTAGTGCGGGTAGCACTGCTCGGCCGCGACGTGGATCACGTCGGCGAGCTTGAGCAGCTGGCGCCCGAGCGACGCCTCGCCAGGCTCGGTGATGCGAATGGCGCTGCCCTCGAGCGCGGCGGTGTCGATCTCGCCCTTGCGGAGGAGGCTGCAGCAGCGCGCGTGCGCGTACTGCAGGTAGGGCCCGGCGTTGCCGTCGAAGCTGATGAGCTTGTCCCACTCGAACTTGTAGTCGCTCGTGCGGTTCTGGCTCAGGTCCGCGTACTTCACCGCGCCCATGCCGACGACCGGCGCGAGCTGCTTGGCGAGCTCCGCGTCGAGCTCCCGCTCGAGCATCGCCTTCTCCGCGCGCTCCTCCGCCTCATCGAGGAGGCTCGCCAGCGTGAGCGCGGCGCCGGTGTCGTTGCGCGTCTTGATCGGGGTGCCGTCCGGGCCGAGCACCATGCCGAAGCCGACGTGCTCGAGCCGCATCGTCACGCCGAGCAGGCGCATCACCTCGAAGAGCTGCTCGAAGTGCTGCCCCTGGCGCTTGTCGACCACGTAGATCGCGCGGTCGGCGTTCCACCGATCGCGCCGGTAGAGCACCGTCGCGATGTCGCTCGTCGAGTAGAGGTACGCGCCGTCCTTCTTGCGGACGATGAAGGGCACCTCCTGCTTCTTGAGCTTGCCCTCGACCGCCTCGAGCTCGTTGAAGAAGACGCAGACCGCTCCCTGGTCCTCGCGCGCGAGCCCCTTCTCGAGCAGCATCGCCACCACGCCGGGCAGCATGTCGTCGTAGGCGCTCTCGCCGAGCCACTCGTCGAAGCGCACGCCGAGCCGCTCGTAGATCACGCTCAGGCTGCCCTTCGTCGCCTCGACGAACTTCGCCCAGAGGCGCCGGTTCTCGGCGTCGCCGGCCTGCAGCTTCGCGAGCTCGGCCCGCGCGCGCTCGGCGAACGCCTCGTCCTCCTTGGCCTTCGCGCTCGCGAGCTTGTAGAGCCGCTCGAGCTCCTCGATCGGGAACTTGCTGAGCGCCTCCTCCGAGCCCCACTCGCGCATCCCGACGAGCAAGAGGCCGTACTGCGTGCCCCAGTCGCCGAGGTGGTTGTCGCCGATCACGGTGTGGCCGGCGAAGCGCAACAGGCGCACCAGCGCGTCGCCGATGATCGTCGAGCGCAGGTGCCCGACGTGCATCTGCTTGGCGATGTTGGGGCTCGAGAAGTCGACCACGATGGTCTGTGGCCGCTCGACCGGCGGCACCCCGTCGCGCTCGCGATCGACGAGGGCCTCACCGAGCCGCGCCGCGATCCACGTGTCCGCGAGGCGCACGTTGACGAAGCCGGGCCCGGCGACCTCGGCGCTACCGACGGCCTCGTGCTTGGCCAGCTCCTCGGCGACCGGCGTCGCGAGCTCGCGCGGGTTCTTCTTGAGCTGCTTGGCCAGCGGCAGGACGCCGTTGACCTGGTAGTCGCCGTGGCGCGCGTCCGTCGTCGGCCGCACGATCGCCGGGGCGTCCGCCCCGAGCGCGTCCTTGATCGCCTGCGCCGCCAGCGAGTCGAGGAGAGCTTCGATCCGCATGATGGCCGCGCTTTACTACACTTCCCTCTGCGGCGCCCGGAGCATGGTCCACAGCGGAGGGCTCGAGCCGACCCGCGTCTCGCGCACGATCTCGAAGCCGTGGCGGCGATAGAGCTTCACGTTGAGCGCCTTCGCGGTCTCGAGCACGGCCGGCACTCCGTCGCGATCGGCCTCGCCCACGATCTCGCGCAGCATCGCGCTCCCGAGCCCGCGGCCGTGCCACGGCGGATCGACCGCGAGCACCTGCAGGTAGTAGTAGGGCCCCTTTGGGTGGGCCTCCTCCATCAGCGTGGCCACGCGGAGCGCGGCGCCGATCTTCGCGTCCTCACGCCCGTGCCGGGCCCACCGCGCCAGCGTGCGAGCGACCGCGGCGGCGCGGATCGAGGCCACGCTCATCGCCTTCGGTTGCCCGCCCGGAGGGACCCAGAGGCACGCGGCGCGCAGCGCGGGATCCTCGATCACCCGCGCGTGGCCTCGCGGCGCGGTCATCTCGAGGTTGGTGCGCATCACCTCCCCGATGAAGCGCGCACGGGTCTCCGGCTCGGGCGCGAAGAAGCCGAAGAGCGGATCCTCGTCGAACGCGCGCACGAGGAGCGGGAGCGCGTCGAGCGCCCGCGTGCTGGAGAGAGCGTGCATGGCGCCGGACGGATACCACGTCCCGGCGTGACCATGGGGTCAGCGCCGGCGGAGCGCGATCGCGGCGCCGACCGCCACGAGCGCGAGCCACCCGCCGGCACCCGAGCGGGCCGGCGCGCTCCGGCAAGCGCAGCCGCCTCCACCATTGAAGCGCGGCTCGATCGGCGTGCCTCCGGCGTCGAAGGGCGACAC
>JAEZBP010000430.1 GCA_023427125.1 Pseudomonadota bacterium
CCGTGCAGCCGTCCCCGTCGGCGTCGCAGGGCGTCCCATCGACCGACGCGGCGCAGCCGCTCGGCGTTCCCCCGTCGCTCTCCATCCCGCCGTCGGCGTGCCCGCCCGCGTCCCGCCCACCGTCTACCCTGGGCAGCGGAATGCGCCCGCCATCGCGGCGAACGCCCGCGTCGACCTCCGGCGCAGCCGCGTCCTCCTCCGTCCCCGCATCGCGCGTGCCGCCGCCGCCGCCGTCCTGACCGGGTCCTCCATTGCCTCCCCCGGAGGCGCAGGCGACCCAAAGAAACATCGAAGCAAACAACGCCGTCGACCGCATCACGCCAGCGTACCCGCAAACGCGCCGCGCGCACTGCGACGGCACAAGTCAAGCCTCGCGCTCGACGCGATCGCGCAGCTCGCTCACCAGGGCGAAGAGCGCAGGCTCGTCGAGCGCCTCGAGCAGCAGCGTGCTGAGGCGCCGGGTGAGCGCGCGCAGGGTCGCCTCGACGACCGGCGCGGGGCGATCCTCGAGCGCGCGGATGCACGCCGCGATCGCCGGCCGATGGCTCGAGAGCGTGCTCCGCACGAAGATGTTCGTGGCGAGCGGCTGGCGGGCGAGCGCTCGATCGGTGAGCTCGTAGTCACCGCCCTCGCAGGTGAGCTCGGCGATCCAGTAGAGGCGCGCGAACGCGTTGCTGTCGGGGCGGGTCCCGAGGCGCCAGAAGCGCGTGCGCGTGGTCGCCCACGAGCGGTTCTCCCAGCGGTGGCGCACGAAGTCGGGGCGATGGACGACGGCGAGCCAGCGCCAGATCCCGGGATCGCGCGCCTCGCGCCGAGTGAGCCCGAGCGCGCGATGGATGGCCTGGGCCATCGCGGCGTCGATGCGCGCCGAGTGCGGGCGCGTCGTGCGCAGGCACTCGTCGATCGCCGCGTCGAAGTCGTCGAGCGGGATGGCCCGCGGGAGCTCGTCGACCAGGCCGGCGAGCTCCGCGCTCGAGAGGACGAGCTCCCCCGACGCGAGCTCGGGGGTGACGAGGCGGCGTGCCTCTGCGCGGAGGCTCTCGAGGTTCATCCGAGGACCTCGCGGATGAGCGCCTCGAGGTGTCGCGCTAGGTCGAGGCGGCGCTGGAGGGCGTGATCGAGCCTCGAGAGCAGCGCGACGTGCTCGCCCTCGCGCAGCATCCGCGAGAGCTCGAGCACGCGGCTCTTGTGATCGCGCGCCGGCACCACCCTCGGCAGGAGCTCGCGGAGCACGCTCTCCTCCCACTCGTGCCGCGACGCCCCCTCCTCGTCGACGTGGCTCGCCGCGGCGAAGAAGAGCTGCGTCCACACCGGGCCGCTCACGAGATCGAAGGCGACCTCGCGCAGGCGCGCGCGCCGGCCGGTCGTGCCCTTGTCATCGAGCACCGCCGCGACCGCCTCGTGGTCGCGATTGAGCCACAGGATCGGCAGCTCCGCCGCGACCTCGAGGTGGTAGACGTCCCCCGCGTGCCGCGCGAGCGCGCGCTCCTCCGAGAAGCTCGCGTAGCGCACGTCGAGGTGCTTGCCGCTCGGCGGCTTCGCCGGCTCGGTGCGCAGCTCCCACCCGCGGACCGAGGCGAGGCGCGCCCCGCGCGAAGAGGCGAAGTCGTCGGCGGCGCGCGCTCGATCGCTCGCCCGCACGAGGTAGGGCGCGAGCTCCACGGCGCCGAAGACGCGCTCGGCGCGCACCGTGACGGTCAGCTCGTAGCGGCCGGCTGCCAGCGGCGGCGGCGCCACCAGCGCGCCCTCGCGCAGCCGCGTCTCGTCGCAGCGTACCGCGATCCACAGTGCCCCCGGCGCGGTGTGGCGCTCGGGCTCGGGGAAGACGCGCGCGAGCAGCTCGCTCGTGAGCTCGAGCTCGAAGGTGAGCGACACCTCCTCCCAGTCGAGCGCGCCGAGCTCGACGAGGTGCCGCTCCACGTCGATCGCGATCTCCACGCCGCCGGCGACCGCGTGCACGAGGCGCGCGGCGAGTCCGGAGCGGTCGGACGCGAAGGGGAGGAAGCGCTCGCGCCTCACGCCGATCGCCAGGCTCATCCGGCCTCCCCGACCCGCCCGACGATCTCGAAGCGCAGCTCGGACGCGCCGTCCGGATCGAGCACCTCGCGGCTCACACCCTCGAAGACCACGCGCTCGAGCTCGGCGGGCACCGCGACGACCGCCGCGCCCTCGTCGATGGTCGCCTCGGCGCCTCGCTCCACGCGCAGCGCCGCGATCGGGAGCGCGCCGATCGCCTCGCCCTCGGCGTCGAGCTCCTCGAGCCGGAAGCGCGCCTCCCAGGGCTCGCCCCGCTTTTCGGGGCGGACCTCGCCGGAGAAGCGCCAAGCGCGCCCGTCGAAGCGCGCGTCGAGCTTGCCGAAGTGGAAGGCGCTCGGCTCGGCGCTGCGCCCGCCGCGCTTACCCATGGGGAAGCGCCGTCCGAGGCGCTCGGGGCCCCGGGAGCCCTGCGCGGGCGCGCTGATCAGGAGCGCGCGGAGCGCGTCGGCCGTGCGGTGCTCGAGCTGATCGAGCGCCTTGGCGTAGCCGCGCCGATAGTGCGCCTTGAGCTTCGGCGTCGGCTCCCAGACGTCGTGGCCGGGCGGCTCCGCGTCGCGCAGGAACTCCTCCGCGCGCTGATCGAGCTCGCCGTCGCCGCGCGCGAGGCCCGCGATGAGCAGCGCATGGAACGGGCGCGCCCCCGCCCCGAGCGCGCTCCGATCCCAGTAGCGCACGACCATGTGGGGGCCTCGCATCATCGCGACGCGGCCCAGCAGCTCGT
>JAEZBP010000459.1 GCA_023427125.1 Pseudomonadota bacterium
CCGAGCTCTCGCCGAACGACGCCGAGCCGCTGCTCGCGCTCGGCGATCTCCAGCGCGATCTCGGCGAGTACACGACTGCGGTCGAGACCTACCGGAGCGCCATCGCGCGCGAGGACGCCGACGCCGCCTCGTGGCTCAAGCTCGGCAATTCGCTCGCGCTGCTCGAGCGCTACCTCGAGGCGGCGCGCGCCTTCCGCGCGGCCATCCGCCGCGCTCCCGAGCTCGCCGCCGCCCACAACGGCCTCGGCGCCTCGCTCATGCACCTCGGCCGCACCGAGGACGCCATCGCCGCGCTCGATCGGGCCGCGGCGCTCGACGCGATCGACCCGAACCCGCTGATGAACCTCGCGCTCCTCCACGAACGTCAGGGCGACCGAGCCGCCGCCCGCGACGCATGGTCCCGCGCCCTCGAGCGCGACCCGTCGAGCGCCATCGCCCGCCGCCACCTCCTCTGATCTCTCGATCGATCCTCACGACGTCACGCGAAGCGCGGACGCCAAGAAGATCTCCTCGGTGTTCTGGCGGTTCGATCCATCGCGCGTCCTTCGTGCGCGAAGCGCCAGATTGTGAGGGAGCGATCAGCGGCGCTGCTTGATGGCGGCGGCGAGCGCGCGTGCGTCGATGTTCTGCATCGAGCGCACCAGCTCGTCGCGCACCTCCTCGCGGGAGCGCGTCGATCGGATCTCCACCCGCGCGTCGAGCATCGGGAAGAGCTGCGCCGAGATCCCCTCGGGTAGGATCGTCTCGAGGTACTCGAGCGCGGTCCCTCGGAGCGAGCGGTCGTCGCCCGCGAGCGCGGCGAGCGAGAGCCGTAGCGGCTCCGCCTCGTAGCCGAGGCTGAGCAACGTGAACACGTGCTCCAGGCTGCGATGCAGGCGATCGCGCAGCTCGCGATCGGCGAGCGGCGCCTCCACGTCCTCCTCATCCAAGAGCCGCCGGCTGTCCCAGACCCGGCGGCCCGCCTCGAGCTCCCTCTTCACCACCTCGTGCACCCGCTCGATCGGCGGCAGGAGCGTCGGCGAGCGCGACGCGATCCGCGCGAGCGCCAGCGCGCACCGATAGCGCACCTCGAAGCGCGCGTCGTCGAGCCCCGCGGCCAGCGCGTCCCGCGCGTCCTCGCCCTCGCACACCTCGAGCACGCGCGGCAGCCGCCGCCGGATCGCGAAGGGCTGATCCGCGTCGAGCAGCGCCTTGGCGAGGGCAGGCACCGAGCGCTCCGCCACCCGGCGCAGCGCGGCGATGGCGTCGTGGTACACGTCGCGCCGCGCGAGCAGCGCGATCGCGTAGGGGACGAGCCGCGTGTCGAGCTCCCCTCCACCGAGCAGCGCGCGGATCTCCGGCGTCTCTCCGCATCGCAGCGTGTGCGCCGTCGTGTGGATCGGGTCGCCCGCGGGCGCGTCGAGCGCGTCGAGCGCGCGGGGCGAGAGCTCCTCGGTGCCGTCCATCGAGGGCGGGGAGGGGACCCACGACTGCGCCGCGACCTGCTCGAAGAGCGTCTCGCGATCCAGCCCGAGCGTCGAGAGCGTCTGCATCGTGGCCTGCATCAGCGAGGCCTCGGCGCCGCTCGTCGAGCCGTTGCGCAGGCTCTCCTCGAGCGCGCCGACGTACCCGCGATGCAGCCGCCGCGCGACCGCCACGCTCAGGAGCGCGACGAGCGCGGCGAGCCCGAGCACCACCGCGATCGAGAGGCTCGGCGCGAGCGCGAGCGCCATCAGCACCAGCACGCTCCCGAGCGCGTCGCCCACGCGGTTGCCGGCCACGTCGATCAGCGCCTTGGTCGGCCGCTTCTGCTCCGGCGCGAGCGGCGTGTAGAGCAGCTCGTAGCCGCTGCGGAACACGCTGTTGGCCACCACGAGCTCGGCGCCCCGCGTGATCACGATCACGATCAGCCGAGGCACCAGCGCGGCGGCGCCCGCCGTCAGCAGCACGATCACCGGCAGCGTCGCCGCGGAGCCCGCCACGCCGAGCCGGGTCAGCGCGGGCCGGGCGAGCCCGGCCTGCAGCGCGAACGAGAGCACCGCCGTCACGGTGTGGAAGATCGCGAAGAACGAGAGCAGCGCGGCTGACCCGCCCTCGTAGTGGCGCGCGGCCTCCGCCTTGAACGCGTAGTCCAAGAGGCCCGCGCTGACCGCGGTGAGCAGGACGAGCGCCGCCAGATCGCGCAGGTAAGGCGCCCGCTGCAGCACCTCGAGCGCGCTCCCGTCGCGGGCGGCCGCCGGGTGCGGGCTCCCGCCGCCGCCGATCTGCTTCACGCCGACCGCCGCGAGCGCGTTGATGCCGGCGAGGACGGCGAGCATCGTGCCGGCGTCGCTCCACGCGCTCATCCGCTCGGCGAGGACACCTCCGATCACGCCACCGAACGTCGCGCCGGCGCCGATGCGCCCGATCAGCTGCTTGGCCGTGTGCGGATCGAAGCGCTCGTTGACCACCGACCAGAACCCGCTGATGACCAGCGCGCCGAAGATCGACGTATGAATATAGAGCACCACCGCGACCGCGCGCGGCGAGGTGCCCTCGAGCGCCCACTCGGCCGCGTAGAGCCCGGCGCTCGCCGTGAACGCGAGCGGCACCACGCGCGCGGGCCCGAAGCGAGCGAACGCGCGCGTGGCGGCGAGCACCGCGACCAGCGACGCGGCGGCCGACGCGATCACCACCCGTGGCAGGTCCTCCGCGTCGAAGCTCGACAAGAAGAGCGCGTCACGGGTGGCCTTGGTCCCCACCTGCTGCGCGATCATCAGCGCCGCCGACAGGAGCGCCGCGAGCCCCGCCCGCCGGTCGGATCGATCGCCCTCGGCCACGGCCGGAGAGCATAGCAGGGTGCGCGCGGCCAGCCGCGGCGTACGTTTCACGTGCTTGCCGCATCATCGCCCCATGCTCGATGAACGCTCCACGCTGGTTCTGGCCACGCACAACGCCGGCAAGCTGCGCGAGCTCTCGGAGCTCTTCTCGCCCTTCGTCGCCGATCTCCGATCCGCACTCGAGCTCGGCCTGCCCGAGCCGGACGAGACCGGCGCCACGTTCGGCGAGAACGCCGCCCTCAAGGCGCGGGCAGCGGCCGTCGACTTTCCCGCGATCGCCGATGACTCGGGCCTGGTCGTGCCGGCCCTCGGCGGCGCTCCGGGCCTCTGCTCGGCGCGCTGGGCGGGCCCCGAGCGCGACTTCGGCAAGGCGATGCGGCGCGTCCAAGACGAGCTCGGCGCGGGTGATCGCCGCGCTCACATGGTCACCGCGCTGGCGCTCGCGTGGCCCGACGGCCGCGTCGACCTCTTCGAGGGCTCCGTCGAGGGCGAGCTCGTCTGGCCTCCGCGCGGCGCGCTCGGCTTCGGGTACGAGCCCATGTTCCGCCCGCTCGGTGAGGCGCGCACCTACGGCGAGCTGCCGCGCGCCGAGAAGCACGCGGACGATCCTCGGGCGCGAGCCTTCGCGGCGCTCCGCGCGGCCTGTCTGGCCTGTCTGGCACGGTGAAACGCGTGCTAGCCTTGAGCGCTCTCCACCACGATGACCGCGGTCCGCTACTACCACGAGGCCTCGCGCAGCTACGACGCGCCGCGCGCGCTCGTGTGGGCCATCGTCTCGGACACGAACCGCTCGGATCGCGCGCTCGGCCTCGCCGCCGCGACCTATCGGTGGGAGCAGGACGAGAAGAGCGGCATGGTCCGTATCGCGACGGCCAAGGAGCTCGGCCTCGAGCTCCAGTGGATCGAGCCACCCTACGAGTGGATCGAGGGCCGCTTCCTCGAGGGGCGGCGTGTGTTCATCAAGGGCCCGGTCGCGTTCGGCGGCTTCAGCGCGCGGCTCGAGGACGCGCCCGACGGCCGGACGAAGCTCGTCGTCGTCGCGTCGGTCGACGTCGAGGGCGCCGCGCGCTTCGTCATCGGGCCGATGCAGCGGGGCAAGTTCAAGCGCGCGCTCGCTCGCTACCTGGACGGCATCGAGAGCGTGCTCGCCGGCTGGCGCGAGCTCGATCTCGGCAGCGACGACGAGCCCGCCGCCGCGCGCATCGCCCGCCTCACCTCGAGCACGCTCGAGCCCACCACCACCGGCCACACGACGCCCGCCGACGAGCTCGTCCTGGCCCAGCGCGCCGCGCGTTTGAAGGAGTCGGGCGTCGCCGGCGAGGTCGTCGACCGGCTCGTGAAGCACCTGCGCGAGCGCCCCGACGACGAGGTCTCGCAGATGCGCCCCTTCGAGCTCGCGCGCCTCTGGGGCCTCGATCGCCGCGAGGTCCTGCGCGCCTTCCTGTACGGCACCATCGCGGGCCTGACCGACCTGCGCTGGCAGATCAATTGCCCGATCTGCCGTGTCGGCGCGAGCGTCGTGGCGGATCTCTCGGCCATCGAAGAGACGAGCCACTGCGCGGCCTGCCAGATCCACTACGACACTGACTTCGCCCAGCACGTCGAGGCGATCTTCCCGTGCAACGAGGCGGTGCGCTCGGTGACCACAGCGCTCTACTGCGCGTCGAGCCCGGCGTTCCTCCCGCACGTCTTCGCGCAGGTGCGGGCCGTGCCCGGCGAGCCCTGCGAGCGCGCCATCGACCTTCCGTCCGGGCCCGTGCACCTGCGCGTCCTCGGCCGCCGAGGCGGCGCCGACCTCGAGGTGAGCGCCGGATCGACGGGGCGCCTGCGCGTGCAGGTCGGCGCCGACTCGCTCACGGCCGACCTCGAGCCGGCCGAGTCGTCCGCGCTCCAGATCGTGAACGACACGGCCGCGCCCGTCGTGGTGCTCCTCGAGCGCGCGGGCTGGGCGGCGGACACCGTGCTCGGCTCGGTGATCAGCAGCCTGCCCGAGTTCCACGATCTCTTCGCCACCGAGGCGCCGGCCCGCGGCGTCGAGCTGCGCGTCGGCCACCTCGCGCTCCTGTTCAGCGATCTGGTCGGCTCGACCGCGCTCTACCAGCGCGTCGGCGACGCGCGCGCCTTCGCGATCGTCGAGGAGCACTTCCGCGTGGCGGGCAAGGTCATCGCCGAGGCGGACGGCGCCATCGTCAAGACCATGGGCGACGCCGTCATGGCGAGCTTCCCCTCGCTGCGCGAGGCCGTCGCCGCGGCCAAGGCGATGATCGCGGCGAGCGAGGCGGCGGAGAGCGAGCACGGCCTCGGCGTGAAGGTCGGAGTGCACGCCGGCCCGTGCCTCGCCGTGCGCGCCAACGAGCGCCTCGACTTCTTCGGCACCACCGTCAACCTCGCGGCGCGCCTGCAGGCCAAGGCCGGCACCGGCGAGCTCGTGCTCCTCCGCGAGTGCGCGGAGGACCCGGCGGTGCGCGCGCTGCTCGAGGGGCTGCCCACGCGTGGCTTCGTCGCCGCGCTCAAGGGCATTCAGAGCGAGCAGGACCTCGTCGCCATCGACGTGCGCGCGCCGAGCGCTGAGCTCCCCCTCCCGCTCGCGGGAGGCCGAGCGTCGAATGACCTATCCAACCGTTCGGCCTGAGCCGGCGCGAAGCGCCGAGTCGAAGGCCGCGCGTCCGAGGGCCCGACAGGATCGCCTGAGGTTTCCCGGCCGTTCGCCCTGAGCGAAGCCGAGCGTCGAATGACCTATCCAACCGTTCGGCCTGAGCCGGCGCGAAGCGCCGAGTCGAAGGCCGCGCGTCCGAGGGCCTGACAGGATCGCCTGAGGTTTCCCGGCCGTTCGCCCTGAGCGAAGTCGAAGGGCGCGGGTCAGCTCGCCGTCGCCTCTTTGACCATCGAGGCGAGCTCGCCGTTCTCGAACATCTCGACGAGGATGTCGCTGCCGCCGACGAGCTTCCCCTTCACGTAGAGCTGGGGCACTGTCGGCCAGTTCCCGTACTCCTTGATCCCCTGCCGGATCTCCGGGTCCTCCAGCACGTTGACCGTGTGGAAGTCCACCGCGCAGCGGCGCAGCACCTCGACGGCGGTCGCGCTGAAGCCGCACTGCGGGAAGTGCTTCGTCCCCTTCATGAAGAGCACGAGCGCGTGCTGATCGAGCAACGCCTGGATCCGATCGCGAGTCGCGTCATCCATGGAAAACCACCTCTGTATCAGCCGCCCTGCTTGGCGGCCCAGCTCTCGGGCGTGAACGTGTTGAGCGCCAGCGCGTGCACCGGACCGGCCATCAGCTCGCCGAGCGCCGCGTACACCGCCTGGTGCTGCTCGATGCGCGACTTCCCGCGGAACGCGGCGCTCACCACCGTCGCGCGGTAGTGGTCCCTGGTCCCCGTCAGGTCCTCCACCGTGAGCACCTCGACCTCGGGGACCCCGGCTCGGATCCGCTCTTCCACCACGCTCGAGTCGACCATCACGCCTCCGTCGACGATGCCTAGGACGAGCCGGCCGCAGTGTCAATTCGCGTCGGGCAATCGCCTGCTGCAACGCGCCGCGGCGCTTCTGCTACCTTCCCCGAGCCTCACAGCAGCAAGGGAAGCCCAATGCGCAAGCTCGCACCTCTGGCGATCGCCCTCCTCATCACCGGCTGCGGCGGAGCCGCCGCGAACACCGACGACACGGCGGACCTCGACGACACCGAGCCCACCTACGAAGAGCCCATCGCAGACGAGACCAGCGGCGACGAAGAGCCCGAGCCGCCCGCGACCGGCCCCGGCCAGCTCCGCGTCGTCAACCGCGTGGGCGGCGAAGAGAGCACCGGCAACGTGCGCGTCCTGAGCGCGTCGGGCGAGGTCGTCGCCGAAGGCAGGAGCGGCGACACCTTCACCGTCGAGGCCGGCAGCTACCGGCTCGTCGGCGAGATCACCGACGCGGCCGTCCTCATCGACACCCCGACCCGCGAGTCCGACGGCATGATCACCGTCCTCGCCGGCCAAGAGCAGACCGCCACCATCGATCACGCCCGCGCCCGCGTCCGCGTCCGCGTCACCCGCCGCGGCCGCCCCGTCGCGCAGTGGCGCATGCAACTGCGCCGGCAAGGCGTGGAGGGTGCCGAGCCCATCACGCTGCGCGCCAGCGAGCAGCACACCCCGATCACCCCCGGCCGCTACGACGCCACCCTCCAGTTCGGCGCGAACCGCATCGAGGTCACCGGCATCATCTTCCAAGGCGGCGCGACGATGGACGTCCCGGTCAACGTCGACTGATGGGTCGGACCGATACACGCGGCATGTATCGGGAATGGTCACAAAATTCGACCGAGTACTACCGATTCGGGAATACCCCCCGGGGAGGGTGGTCGCGCAGTCTTGATGCGTGCGCACCGCCCTCGCCGCTTGTCGTGCTCTAGGCGCCCTCCTCGCCGGAGCGCTCGCGTGTGCTCCCTCCTCGGCGCTCGCCTATCGAACCCTCGCCGATGTCGAGGGCTCCGCGACGCCGATCGTGTGGGAGCGGGTGCCGACGATCGCGCTGCAATCCGACTCGTTCCGCGACGAGCTGCGCACGCTCGTCGCTGTGGAGCTCGAGCCCGCGGCCGAAGTCTGGACTTCGGTGAGCTGTGCCGCGCTGCTCCTCTCGATCGATCACACGCATGTCGCGCCGGACATCTGGGTTCGCTACGAAGCCGATTGGATCGGCTCGGGCTTCGATCCCGCCGCGGCCGCCTCGACGGACTTGGTCCTGCAGAGCTCGGCCGAGGGCGGCACATCGTTGGTCTCCGCGACCATTCACCTGAACGGTCGCATGCAATGGGTCGCGTACGGCGAGGCCAGGCGCAGCGACATGCGCGACGTCCGAGTCGTGCTGGTGCACGAGCTCGGGCACGCACTGGGCCTCGCTCACAACTGCGAGCCGGAGGCTCCCGAGCTCATGTGCGGCGCGGAGCACGCTGGCATCGTGATGCACCCGATCTACGGCGAGGGCGGGACGCGGCTCGCCGCCGATGACGTCGAAGGCATCTGCGCGCTCTACCCAGCCCTCACCCCGGAGCCTGCCGGCTGCGCGCAGGCAGCCGATTGCTACGAGGGCGAGCTCTGCGTCGAGGGTGCCTGCCATCCCGACAGCCTCTTCGGCCCTGCGTGTGCCCAGCGATCGGACTGCGCCACCACCTACTGCATCGAGGACTCGTCCTCGCCCGCCGGCGGGATCTGCACTCGCCAGTGCGAGTCCAGCTCGGAGTGCCCGAGCGGCGCCCAGTGCGTGCCGGTGGAGGGGATGAGCGTCCATGTCTGTCAGCCGCACGGGGCCTCGGGGACCTGTGGGGTGGCACGAGGAACTACCGCTAGCGGCGACGCCTTCGGCCTGGCTCTGGTGCTGGCCGGGGTCGTGATCGCGGGACGCCGAAGGTGTCGATCATGAGAAGTCAACCACGATCTCTTCGCCCCATGCTGCCGTTGGCGAGCGCTCTCTTGCTGGCCGTAGGCTGTCCGTCACCCGAGCCGGCCGACGATGGTGGGCCCGATGCAGGCGCGCGTACGCCGGACGGCGGTATCTCGGACGGCGGCGCGACCGACGCCGGCGTCCACCTGGACGGCGGAGTGGATAGCGGCCCGCCTGACGCCGGTCCGCCGCCTCCCGAGTGCACGGTCGGGGAGATGCGCACGTCCACATGCGGATTCTGCGGAACCGAGGCTCAGGCCTGCGAGGAGCCCGGCACCTGGGTGCCGACCAGCGAGTGCCTCGGGCAGCGCGACTGCGCGGCGGGGACCGTCGAGACCCGGGACCTCGATCTCTGCGCGCAGGAGCAGCGGATCTGCCTGGACGGCTGCACGTGGAGCGACTGGGAAGCGTCTCGCGGCCCGGGAGCGTGTGAGGCTGGCGCCACGCGCCAGGTGATGCACGCGAGCTGTGCGGCGTCCGAGCGGCTCGTCGAAGTGTGCAGCGCCACGTGCGCGTGGGACGTGGGCGTCGGCACGTGCGTCGACCCTTGTGGCCCGAGCCCGCTGCGCACGACACCGGAGTGGGCCCGCGAGGTGTGCGTTCCGGACGGTGAGTTCATCTTCGGGCTCGAAGGGACAGGCCGGGAGCCCGAGTCCAACGTGTACATATCGACGTTCTACATCGACGTTTACCCGGTCACTTATCGCCGGTTTCAGCAATGCGTCACCGCCGGCGCCTGCGCGCCCGCTGACGGTACGTATGCCCGGACCACCCCCGAGTACCTCGACTATCCAGTCCAAGGGATCAGCCGGAACGACGCCGTCGCCTTCTGCGCGTGGGACGGTGGTCGGCGCTTGGTGACGTCGGCCGAGTGGCAGAAGGCGGCCCGCGGCCCGGCGCCTCGGCGCAACCGCTATCCGTGGGGCGACACCCTGGACTGCGCGATCGTCGATTCCGGCGCGCCGCCTTGCGACGCCCCGATGCTGTCGGACCGCTACGGGGCGGATCCCTTCGACGCATTCAGCGCTCCGAGCGCATCCTACTACGGAGCGCAGATGATGGGATTCGGTGTCTCAGAGTGGGTGCTCGATGCCGTTTGTCCAAACTGGTACTCCCTCCCGGACTCCCGAGCGCCCGACCCGGTCTGTGAGCCGGGAAATCCTGATACGGTCGCGCCTGATTCATGGCTCGTGGTAAGCGGCCCTAGGCGTGCTGTTCAGCCGCTCATCAACACCCGATACGCGGGCTTTGCTGGCGACGATGATATGGCTTACTACGGTTTTAGGTGTGGGCGAAGGCCGTGATCTTCCTGCTCGATTACCGCGCAATAACCGGCAGACACATGGTTCGGACAAGGAATCAAGCATGCTGAAAGTGCTACTCGCGATTTCCTGGGTGTTGGCGGTCGGGTGTTTGGCGAGCTGCGCTCCCCGAAGCGCCGTTCTCCTGGAGGACGAGGTGTCGTCGGAGCGCCGGCGCCGGATGGACATCACGGTGGTCGACGCGACGACCGGCGAGACCGACGAGCTGACCCTCGCGGAGGGGCGGAACGCGATCGAGGATCACTGCCGCTCACAGCAAGACGACACTATCGGGGCGACCGTGTGCGGCAAGGAGACGCCCCTCACCGCCGATGAATGTCAGTGGGACCTGTGCCAGGCCGAGAACTGGCTCTGCGTGGCGCAGACCGCCTTACTGGCGGCGCGTGACCCCTCGGGGCTCGTGCTCAACAACGCTTCCGGAAACCCCGCATACGAGGTGCAGCCTCAGGACGCCGAGTCGCAGGTCGCGCTGGCCCACCTGGCGCAAGTCGCGGTGGCCAAGAGCATGAACGGTGTCGCGAGCGGCATGCTGACCAACCGCTGTGACAACGCTGTGGACGTGACGACGATATGGAACACCTAGGGCGACGACCCAGTCGGCGAGGCCAGCACCGCTCCTTTCATGGAGATCTTCGCGTCGACCCTCGCCGAGGGGCTACGGGTCGGGGAGGCAGCCGCCGACCTTGGCACCGAGCGGGCGCTCGCTGTGGCTCAGCGCGACGCGAGCGCGGTCGGCGATCTCGGCCGCGCCGCGCGTATGGAGTGGTTTGACGGGAGCCTGTCCCGCGTGCAGGCCGCCCAGGCGCAGGTCGGCGGGACCGTGTGGGGCACGCTCGCGTCGCCGTCGTGGACGATGGACAGCGGCGACTACGACGATCCCGTCCTCACCAACGTGGGGATCGGCGTGGTGCCGCCGTGCGGTCAGAACTGCAGCCGCGCGCTCTCCGCGCTTCGGCGCAGCGGCGTGGATTTCGCTGACCTGGTCCCGCCCCTCGGTTCGCCGTACGACTTCTCGGCGACGGAGGCCCAGCTCGACCCCTACATCGGGGCCATCGCCGGAAACCTCAACAGCCGCATCGCTCACGACGCCGACACCTACGCCGGCGCTGGCGCCGAGGAATTCGCCGCGAGCATCGAGGTGAGCCTGGGCGACCTCCTCCAGGCGGTCGAGCAGATGCGCTACGAAGACGTCGTCTATGCCCGGCCGCGCGGCGTCGCGCTCGCCGAGCCGATCCGCATCTCGCCGGACGCCATGGGTGACCAGCGGTTCATCGACACTTGGGATCCGACCACGCTCAACGGGCCGGTGCCTCCGCCGGCGATGCACTACCTCACGCAGGCCCGAGCGGAGCAGCTCTGGATCGGCGCACAGAGCGTGGGGGCCGGTGACCGATCACTCAGGCTCCCGATTCCCAGGCCCGAGCGTGCATACCTGTTCGCCATGGCTCGCGCCATCGCCTCCGAGGCGCTGGCCGACCCCGTCATGGTCAGCGCGGACGACGCGGAGGTTCCCCTTCAGAGCATCCTCCAGCAGGCCAGCGCCCGGCGTGCGCTCGACGTGGAGGTCTGCGGGGTCAGCTCCAGCGCCACGCGGGTGCGGGTCTTCGGCCTCTCGGCGGCCCCGGACCCAGAAGAGCCGGAAGAGCTCGTCATCGTCGAGGGGCTCGATGGCCTGCGCTGCGCGGTTCAGGGGGCGCTCGCCGGACAGCCCTGCACGGGCACGATGACGTACCCGCTGATCGCGCCCGCGGACACCTGGCAGTTCGTGCAGGACACGGCTGGCGGGGATCCTCGACAGAGCCGGCTCCACGCGGTCCAGTTCGACCTCCCTGCCATCGACGAGGACACGTACGTCGTCCGCCGACGTCCTGGCGCGACCGAGGGATACGGGGCGTACGAGCCCATCGCCGGCTTCTCCAGCGCCGAAGTCGGGAAGTGCATCACCATCCCGTACGACTGGACCTCGTACTCGAACGCGGCGCGCATCTTCGACTTCTCCGATGATGCACGCACCTCGACCCGCGACTGCGCCGGCGTACCCAGTCGCTTACCGCTCGAAGACGAGATCATCGACGACAGCGACGCGTTCGAGGACTCGTGGCAGCACCACCTTCGGATCGCATCCGCCGCCGCGACGCATGCGGACCAGCTCGGGCAGGACCTCATCGCCTCGGGCCTCCAAATCGACGAGGAGTCCGAGCGACGCGTCGACGCGATCCAGGAGCTCTGCGGCACTCACATCAACGTCGATCTCTTCTCTGAGGGCCAGGTCCACTCGACACCGTGTAACGAGTCGAGCACGCCGACAGGGTGCCCGGGCGGATACACCTGTATCGGCACCGCTTGTTTGAGCGACTCCCTCCTCGGGAGCGCCGAGAGCGCGCAGCGAGCGGCGCTCGAGGACTGCCTTGGCATCGGCGAGGGCGGCGCGATCGTCCCGGTCGTCGCCCTCGGGAGCACTCCGCTCTGCGCCTGGCGCAGCCTGGAACATCCGGACCAACTCTGCACGGGGAGCAGCGCCCCTTGCCCCTACGTGCTGCCCGAGGGGGGCACGTGCACGCTTCCGTTGGGACTTGGCGGGACCCACGAGGTCGTCGCGATCACCAACGGGGCGCCGCCACCGGAAGTGGACGACATCGGCCAGGTGGTCGGGCTGGTCCGCAGCGTCGGGCCGGGCGGCGAGGATCTCCCCGGCACGGTCCTTCCCGGCGCCACCTGTACCGACGAGGTCCTGACAGCGATCGATACTCTGCGGGGCGATTCTGTGGACCGCGGCGAGAGATTGGACGCGCTGGAGATCATTCGTGGACGCCAGTTCTTCGACTACGACAACATACGGTTGGTTGCGGGGCGAATCGGCTGGGTCGGTGAGGTGGGCAACTACTCCCACATTACCGTGGATGGCGGACCCATGCGTGACGACTTCGGCGTCGTCATCGGTTCGACGGGGTCGCCAATTACCGGACCAGCAGGCAGTTGGCCGTGCGCCGGATGGAGCACGGTGGTCAATGAAGAGCGTCCTCTTCGTCCAATGGGACCAACGTCCGGCAACTATGTCGACTGCACTGACGTAGATGCGCGCGCGCACATGAACTGGCGTTTCGGACGCGCCGCGGTCGTCCTCACGGCGTTCACCGACCTCGGCCTCGGAAACCATCGCATGCCAGCCCTGCCCTACGGCTCCACGGATGCCCGGCTCGACGGCCTCACCTCCTCGCTCGCGGTCCTGCACGGCGATTCGTACAGCGTCGCGACCAGCGCGAACTTCAGCGGCTACGACCTCTCCGGTGGCATCTACGGGATTCAAGACGGGGCCAGCACCAGCGACGAGCTCTGGCGCTCCGCGAACCACGTACGCGCTCGCTACCATGCGGAGAACGGCGTCAACGGCGAATCGGACGACCTGGATGGCTGGCATCTGTGGGCCCGTACCAACACCACGCGGCCGATCGCTTTCCTCGACTTTGGCTACGAGGTCGCGGGCGGTAGGCCGCTCGCAGCGTCGATCGCCAGGAGGCTCTGGGAGGGAGTGGGAACGGCTGGCGGGGACTCGATCTTCATCTCCAGCGGCTTCTGGGATCCCGTTCCGCTAGACGATACGGACATCTTGGAAACCGACAACCGGGCTCGGACCGCCGCCCGAGGGCGCCTGTTCCGTCGGGCGCTGATGCGTGGGGACGACGAGTGGCACACCGTCTATCTGAACCATGGTCGAGGGTGGCCGGACCCCGGAACCCACGTTCAGCATCTGACGCATATCTTCAGCAACGCGCCCTGGAGCCCCGGTGGGCACAACGTGATCCACCTCTTCCCAACCTCCGACTACAGCGGGATGGAGCCACCGGAAGGGTATGGGCCGTACATCACGAGGCGCGACCTCCTCGACGCGATGGAGCTCGCTTGTTATGTGTCGACGCTCCAGCCGCCGCCGCCGCAGATGGTGACCGACGAGGACCGTCCCGATGTCCGTTCAGCCGGCGACGTGAACCAGGTGGAGTTCTTCGCCGAGCGCGTGGCTCAGTCATTCGACGCGATGGCGCGCACTCAGATCGTGCGGGACGTGCCGCAGGACGTGGTGGACCGTCTGACATCGGAGAACGTCGGGATGTCCACGTCAGAAGGTAGCTCGTCGACCGACCGGGTGACCGGCGCCTACGGGCAGCTCCTGAACGATCTGCGGACGCACCTGCGCACCATCGGGGAGTCGCCGGCGCGCATCGCGGGGATCATCCGGACGATCAACGCAGAGTTGGAGATGTTGGGGCGCGATGAGCTCATCTTCGCGAACACCCTGAAGATCCAGATGCTGCAGCAGGTGGTAGAGGTCCTTCACGCGGTATCGGCCTGCCTCAGCGCGGCCATGAGCGCCATCGGCGGTTTGGAGACTGGAGCGAGAACGGGATTGGCGGCCGGCGTCTGCGCGACTCAGGTGATTGTCGCCATGCTCAAGATCGGCATTATCAATCTCACCACGGAGAACATTGCGGCGGAGTATCAGAATGAGGTCCAGCAGTGGGGTCTTCGGATGTCGGGGCTCTTTGATGCGCTCGACTCCGAACGGACCAACTACCTGAACGCCGTGGACGACGCGCAGGCCATTGCGGGTCAACTCCGTGACGCTCGCACCGGCGCCCGCGCTTCCCTCGCCGGCGCGCTCTTCCTCTCGTCCGACGCGGCCGGTCGCCAGTACGCGACGAACACCGTCATGCGCCGGATGTACGACATCAATCTCCAGCGCTACGAGGACGCGCTCGCCGCCGCGGTGCGATCGGGTGCCATCGCCCGCTTCGCCATCGAGCAACGCTTTGGCGTGGACCTCGAGGCGCAGCAGTGCACCCAGCTGGTCGACAGCCCGAGCACCTGGGCCAACGACATCTGCACCGCGACGGGCGTCGACTACGGCGCGCTGCGCGACCCGGAGGTGGAGTTCGACGAGGACGCGATCCGCCGGATGTTCATCGGCGACTACGTCCGACGCCTCGAGCAGTACGTCGAGAGCTACCGCTTCGACTACCCGTACCAGAGCGGCGACGACCTCATGGTCATGAGCCTCCGCGACGACGTGGTGCGGGCCTCGAGCAGCTGCGTGGACGAGGTGAACAACCTCGTCGGGAGCTCGAACGACCTCCTCGCCGCGGTTCTCCCGCTCCCCGACGGCATGCCTGGAGTCGACCCGGGATGGCAGCAGCGAGGCTGCGCCGGCACTGCGCCCTATCAGAACTGCATGACGATCAGCGAGGTTGAGGGTCCGCGCTTTGCTCCCCCGCCGGCCTCGCCGGCCGTGCAACCGGCTCGCGTGTTCGCACGCTCCGATGCGCACCCCCCCCGCGGGTTCGAGGTGACGTTCGCACCCAGCAGCGAGTTCGCGCTCGGGAAGACCCTGGACGCGCACAACCTGCTCCCGGCCCCGGGATCGGAGACGTGGACGCCGGGCAGCGGCACCATCGTCACGACGGGCGTGGCGGACCCCGTTGGCGGGACGGACGCTGTCACCGTTGAGGATACGGGCGCCAACAACTCGCCCGCACGGTCGGACATTGTAGCGTATACAAGTGGCCACGCGCTTTGGGCGTCGTGCTTTATCAAGCGGGAGGCGTCTCCTGGCAACTTCGTTCAGCTGGCGCTTGAGTATGACGGAACCACGTACCATGCCGCGGTCATGCGCACAGACACGGGCGAGGTCGAGCTCCGCCTCGGCTCGCTTGACAGTCTTGCTGTTATCGATCTGGGTGATTGGTGGTTTGTCGCTATCAGGAGCCCGGGGGCAGCGGCGTCGAGCACGAGGTTCGGAGTGTTCGCCGCGCTCGGGTTTTCCGCCTCGTATCCGTCGGCTAATGCTTCAGCGACCGGCTCGGTCACTGTCTACGGTGCGCGCATCGCCGACGCGACCGTGGACCCCGAAGCGGCAGATCCGACCCTCTCCACCGACTACGAGAACGGTGCTTCCTACACGCAGGGGTTGATCCTCCCCGCTGGGTTGTACCGTCTCTCCTGGTACGAGCGCACGACCGGGATTGGCGCGACCCCGCGGGTGGACATTCGGCCGGCCTCCGGCACGTTGGCCAGCTCGGGGGAGATGCCTATCGATGGGGAGCCTCGTGCGCTCTACGACGGTTGGAAGCGCTACTATCGCGTGGTGCAAGTCCCGAGCTCGATGGCTAGCGAGCCCCTCTTCGTCGGCGTGTTTGCGGACGAGGTTACCGGAACTCCAGAGCAAGCGCTCCAGGTCGCCGGGGTCCAGCTCGAGTACGTATCGGGCACCGCGGCCGAGGACGTTTGGCCGAGCGGCTTCACGGTCGATCACGGGCCGACGCTCTTCGTCTCGACCACTGCCCCTGGGTACGGCTACGTTGACGACTGCGTCCTGGGCGACCCGACCGCGTTCCGCGGGAGCTGGCGCTATGCCTGTGCGCAGCTCTGCTCAGGTGGCTTCTCGGGCCACTGCAACGCAGGCGAGTCGCCGGAGCAGTTCTGCTACTGGGAGCTGCCGTTCTCGCTCGACGAAGATCGCTTGCTCTCCCGCGGCGGTGACTTCGGCGGTGGCTTCGCGTTCGGCAACTACAACTATCGCTCCGACGAGGTCGCGGTGAACGTCGTTGGCACCGGCGTGCGCAACTGCGGCCGCGAGGGCTCGAGCGCGTGCTACTCGACCGCCGGCATCCAGTGTTGGCGGCCTTGTAGAGGCGTAGGAGTTTGACC
>JAEZBP010000495.1 GCA_023427125.1 Pseudomonadota bacterium
GCCCGTACCAGGGCTGCTGCTGGGGCGGGGGCTGCTGCTGCTGCTGGGTGTCGTCGGGAGGCGGCACCCAGACGTCGCCGCCCTCCGGATCCATCTGGGCGAGCGCGGTGGTGGCGCTCAGGCACCCGCCGAGTGCGGCGGCGGCGATCATGAGTCGAAGCGAGCGAGTTTGCATTTCTTCCTCCGCGCGCCGCGGGTCGGGCGCGTTGATTTGCGGGCGCGTTCCATCGCGCGAGGCCGCCCTCACCGAGGGCGAGCCGCGCTTCCGCTTGGTCACCGCCAGATACGAGAGACCCCTCTCTGGTATCCCCTGTCTTCTGACGTTAGCGGCCCCGCAGATACCACATGGGCGCGCGGGAGGTCACGCCGGTTTCCACACACGCCTGGCTGGGGGCCCTTCCGCCACGATCTGGCGCAAGCGCGCGAGCGCCCGCCGCGCCGAGCGACCGCCGCGGCGAGCTGCTAGGGTGCCAGGCTCCATGGACCTCCGCGATCATCCCTACGCCGCGTTCCTCGAGAAGGTGCAGAAGCCCTCGCGCTACGTCGGCGGCGAGCACGGCGAGATCGTGAAGGACTGGGGCGCCGCCACCGCGCGGATGTGCCTCGCGTTCCCCGACCTCTACGACATCGGGATGAGCCACCTCGGCTTCCGCATCCTCTACGCCATCCTCAACCGGCACCCGAAGCTCCTGGCGGAGCGGGCCTACACGCCCTGGAGCGACATGGAGGCGGAGCTGCGTGCTTACGGCGAGCCGCTCCGCTCGCTCGAGAGCTGGCGGCCGCTTCGCGAGTTCGACTGCGTGGGCTTCTCCCTCCAGTTCGAGCTGACCTACACGAACATCCTCACGACGCTCGAGCTCGGCGGCATCCCGATCCGCAGCGAGGACCGCGCGGACGGCGACCCGCTCATCCTGGTCGGCGGCCCGACCTCCACCCACCCCGAGCCGCTCGCCGCGTTCATCGACGCCGCGGTGATCGGCGACGGCGAGGAGAAGACGCCCGAGGTGCTGCTGACCTGGGCCGCGCTCAAGAGCGCCGGCGTCCCGCGCAAGGAGCGCCTGGCCGCCCTCGCGCGCCTCGGCGGCGTCTACGTCCCCTCGCTCTACGCCACCCGGCTCGAGCCCGAGACCGGGATGCAGGTGATCGACCGGCCCCTCGCCCCGGGGCTGCCGCTCCCGATCGAGCGGGCGATGGTCGACGACCTCAACGACCACCCCTTCCCGTCGACCGGGCCGGTCGCGTCGACCGAGACCATCTTCGATCGGGTCTCGGTGGAGATCGCGCGCGGCTGCACCGAGGGCTGCCGCTTCTGCCAGGCCGGCATGATCTACCGCCCGATCCGCGAGCGGAGCCCGGAGTCGATCCTCGAGACGATCCGCAGCGCGGTGCGCGAGGGCGGCTACGACGAGGCCTCCCTGACCTGCCTCTCGACCGCCGACTACAGCGCGATCAACCCGCTCGTGAAGTCGGTCATGCGCGAGGTCGAGAAGGACAAGGTCTCGCTCTCGGTCAGCTCGCTCCGCGCGTACGGCCTCGACGAGGACCTCCTCGACGAGCTGCGGAAGGTGCGCGCCAGCGGGCTGACCTTCGCCCCCGAGGCCGGCTCGCAGCGGATGCGCGACGTCGTCAACAAGAACGTCACCGAAGAGCAGCTGATGTTGACGGCCGAGCGCGTCTTCACGCGCGGCTGGTCGAAGATGAAGCTCTACTTCATGGTCGGCCTCCCGACCGAGGAGGAGGAGGACGTCCGCGGCATCGTGCAGACGGGCGCGAGGGCCCGCGACGTCGGGCGGCGCGCGCAGCGCTCGGGCAAGCGCGGCAAGGGCAAGGGACCGGAGGTCAACGTCTCGGTCTCGGTCCACGTGCCCAAGCCGCACACCCCCTTCCAGTGGTGCGCGATGAACCCGCGCGATCAGGTGCGCGAGAAGCAGGGCTGGCTCCGCGAGGAGGCCCGCAGCGCGAACGTGAAGCTGCGCCTGCACGGCTCGGAGGGCTCATGGCTCGAGGGCGTGCTGGCCCGCGGAGATCGCACGCTCTCGGACGTCATCGAGCACGCCTGGCGCCACGGCGCGCGCTTCGACTCCTGGGAGGAGCGGCTGCTGCCGGAGGTGTGGGCCGCCGCGTTCGAGGCGTGCGGGGTCGACCCCTCGATCTTCCTCGGGACGATCCCGCTCACCGCGCGCCTCCCGTGGGATCACATCGACGTCGGCCTCGAGGAGGGCTTCCTCGCCCGCGAGTACCGCAAGGCGCTCTCGAACCGGCTCAGCCCTCCCTGCGGCAAGGCGGCGGGGATGTTCGTGCACCACACGAACGCCGCCGCGGCCGAGGCCGATCCGCGGCGGCTCGTCTGCTACGACTGCGGCGTCGCCTGCGACCTGACGGGGATGCGCGAGGAGCGGCTGGTCTCCTTGCGGCAGCTCGGGGCGGAGACGCCGCCGGCGCCGCGTGAGGAGCCCGAGCCTGCCGCGCCGAAGCGCGGGGGCGCACCTCCGGTGATCGTGCAGGGGCGGCCGCGCCGGGTGCGGCTGCGCTACGCCAAGCTCGGCCGCGCCGCCTACCGAGGTCACCTCGATCTGGTGCGGGTGCTGCCGCGCATCTTCCGCCGCGTCGGGATGCCGCTCTTCTACACCGCGGGCTTCCACCCGAAGCCCGAGATGGTCTTCGGCCCCGCGCTCTCGCTCGGGATCGCCTCGCTCTCGGAGTACGTCGACGTGAAGATCGACGGGGACGTGCCCTTCGACCTCACGGATCTCGCGGGCCGGCTCAACGCGGTGAGCGAGCTCGGCCTCGTCTTCCTGGACGCCATCGCGCTCGGCGACGGGGATCGCCGGGTCACGCGCGTGATCGACGAGGCGGTCTACGTCGCGGGGCTCCCGGACACGGTCCTCCAAGAGCGCGGGCTCGGATCGCTCGAGGCGCTCCGCGCGCGCGTGGCCGAGCGAAGGGCCGCGGGCGCGCTGACGGTGGTCCGCACGATCGAAGGCATCGGCAAGAAGGTCGACGTCGGCCGCTATCTGACCTCCGCCGAGGTCGGCGCCGGCGAGGCGGTGCTCGAGCAGGCCGGCATCGGCGGTCGCCTCGTCCCGATCCGGCTGTCGATGCGCATCGAGGGCGGCGGCGCGGCCAGGCCGAGCGAGGCGATCGAGGCGATCCTCGGCGAGCGCGATCTGCCCATGCGCCTCGTGCGCGAGGCGCTCTTCGCGGACGTGGACGGCGCGCGCGTGGCTCCCCACGATGTGCCGGCGCTGCGCACCCCCGCGCGTCACGCCAGCGAGCTCGCGGAGGGACTCGAGCGAGCGGCGACGTGAGCGAGCTGTGACATGAGCAAGCGGGGCGATCTCTTTCGGAGCTTGGTGCACCGCGCCACGAAGGCGGGCGTCGAGCGCATCAAGGGCATGCCGGCGGTGGCGGGTGCTCGCCAGGCGCTCGAGGAGCTCAAGCAGCGGCGCGCGAGCCTCGGCGAGCCGGCCCTCTCGAGCGCGCTCGCGCACGCGCCCGGCGTGAGCGCGAGCAGCGTCTCGATCTCGGGCGGGCTCATGCGCGTCGACCTCGCCTTCGAGGACGGGGAGAGCCGGGTCTTCGCGATCTCACCGGAGGCGGTGCGCTTCGCGCCGAGGGGCGCCAAGGAGGTGCTCTTCGAGGTGGAGCCACCGGAGCTCGTCTCCGACCCGCGGGTGCGCGACGCGGTGGGCTGCCTGGCGGCGGCCATCGCGCGGGCGCTCTGGGGGCCGGTGCTCGCGCCGCGCGCGGGCGACGAGCAGGCGCTCGTGGAGCGCGACGGCGCCCGGCTCCGCGCCGATCTCCGGACGGTGCCCGCCGTGCGCGCCGCGCTCGAGGGCAGCGGCCTCTCGATGGCGCTCGAGGTGCTCACCATCGAGTCGTTAGCGCGCGCGGGTCGCGCGCGCCGGGGGAAGCTAGGCCGGCCCGGCC
>JAEZBP010000584.1 GCA_023427125.1 Pseudomonadota bacterium
ACCAGGTGTCGCCCGCGGCCTGCTCCTCCGCCCGCGTGATGGCCGCGCGGACCTGCCCCGGGTCGCCGGCGCCCGGCATGTACTGATCGAAGAAGTACATGCCGAAGTACCCGTGGGGCGTGAAGCCGAGCCCGACCCCGGCGGCCAGCACGAGCACCAAGAGCGCCGCGACGATCACCGCCGCGCGGCTCTTCTTGGGCTCGGTGCTCGTCTTCTTGGCGGCCTTGTCGGCCTTGCGCGCGTCCACCGCGACGCGCGGAGGCGCGACCTGCGGGGGCAGGCTCGCTCGCTCTTGCTGCGGGATGTCGGCGAACTCCATGTCGTCGCCGCCGCCCGCGCCGAGGTCGAGCTCGCCGAAGCCGGTGCCGCCCACCCCGGCCCGGCCTGCGGCGTCGCGCAGGTCCGCCGAGGGTCGTGAGGCGCGCGGCTCGGGCAGATCGAGCTCGCCGAAGTCGGCCGCGCCCTTGGCCCCCGGCAGATCGCGGTCGCCGCGCGAGACCGGGAGGTCGGCCTCCTCGGCCCGCAGCGCGGGCAGGTCCGACACGGCGCGCGGCTCGGGAAGATCGAGGTCGCCGTAGGCGATCGGCAGGTCCGTCGCGCCCTTCGGCTCGAGGAGGTCGAGGCCGTCGAAGCCGTCGCCCTTGAGCGCCGGTAGATCCGACGCGCCCCGCGGCGCCGGCAGATCGATGTCGCCGTAGGGCTTGGGGGCCGGCAGGTCCGAGTCGCCCTTCGGGATCGGCAGATCGAGATCGCCGAACGCTCTCGAAGAAGACGGCGCCGCCTTGGGCATCGGCAGATCGAGATCGCCGAACGCCTCGTCGGCCTGCGCCAGCACGCTCTTCGGCGCCGGCAGATCGAGATCGTCGAAGGGGTTGCGCCCGCGCTCCCCGAGCGCCGGAGCCATCTTGGGCGACGGCAGATCGATCTCCCTCGCCGCGAGCCTCGCCTTGGGCATCGGCAGATCGAGATCGAGATCGGGCGGCGCGACCTGCCCTTGCGGCCGCGGTGGCGGCAGGTCCAGCGCGAGATCCGGGACCGGCGCGGTCTTCGAGGTGGGCGTCGGCAGATCGAGATCCAGATCCGGCAGCGGCGCGCGCGGCTCGTCGCGCGGGCCTCCGCGCGCCGGCACCGGCCTCGCGATCGGTAGATCGAGATCGAGCTCCGACACCGGAGGCGCGATGGGCCTCCGGGCCGGCGCGGCCGAGGGCAGATCGAGATCGAGATCCTCCACCGGCGGCGCGATCGGCTTCTTGGCCCGCGTGGCCGCATCGAGACCCGCGACCGGCGGCGCGATCGGCCTCTTGGCCGGCTTGGCGGCCGGGAGATCGAGATCGAGATCCGCCATGGGAGGGGCGATCGGCTTCGCGGCCGGCCTGGCGGCGGGGAGATCGAGATCGAGGTCCTCCATGGGAGGAGCGATCGGCTTCGTGGCCGGCCTGGCGGCGGGGAGATCGAGATCGAGGTCCTCCATGGGAGGCGCGATCGGCGGCTTCCTCGCCGGGCGAGCGGTCTCGAGGGGCGGCGCGAGCGGCCGGGCCGGCTTGGCCATCGGGAGGTCGAGATCGAGGTCGTCGGTCGCGATCGGCGCGGCCGGCTTCGCGCGGCTCGCGGGGAGATCCTTGACCGTCGGCGCCGACGTCCTCGGCGTCGACGGCGCGGCCACCGGGCTCTTGATCGGGGGAGCGGGCTTCGCCGCGCTCGGGGACCTCGGGGCCGGCAGGTCGAGCTCGAAGTCGTCGCCGGACGCCGAGCCGAAGACGCCCTTCGGAGCCTCGACAGGCCCTCCGCGCGCCGGCTTCGCGACGCTGCCGAGCGGCGTCTTGGCGGCCGCCTTGGGGGCGGGCAGATCGAGCTCGAGATCCCCCGCGGGCGCGGCGGGCTTCGCGAAGCTCTTCGCCGGCGCGGCGGGCGCCGCCTCGGCCGCGTCGGTGCGCCCGTCGGGGTGAACGTGGAAGCGCGAGCCGCACTTCGGACAGCGCATCTTGAGCCCCGTCGCCGGCAAGCGGCGCTCGTTGACGGGGTACTCGGAGGAGCAGGAGGGACAGGCGACTTGCATCGTGGCCGGCGTTTTGCGAACCCTACCACGCGCGCTCGCCTTGACGTGCGCGGATCGCGACCCGTAGAGTCGCGGCGGATCAAGCAGTGGCAGAGAAGCGAACGGTCACACTCGAGATCGCCGGTGCCAAGTACCGGAAGACCTCCGACGCCGACGAGTCCCACCTCGCGCGCCTCGCGGAGATGATCAACGAGCGCATCGACGCGCTGGGCCCGAAGGCGCAGCGCACCGCCACACCGGCGCAGCTCCTCGCCGTCGTCGCGCTCGGCCTGGCCGACGACCTCCTGAGCGCCGAGCGCCGCCGCCGCGACGTCGAGGACACGACGCGCAGCGCGATCCAAGAGGCCATCGCCCGGATCGACCAGCGGCTCGGTTAGCTGGCTCGCCGAGCGTCCTCACCGGTGGAGCACGCCCATCCTCCGTTCGCCCTCAGCGCAGTCGAAGGGCGCGCGGCCGCGGCGTCTCCGACCCGATTGCCGGCGCACCCGTGGCGCCGAGCCTGGGATGGACCCAGAGTTCGCGCCGTGAACGATGAAGCCGTCACCAAGCTGCGCGCCGACATGAAGGCCGAGATCCGCACGCGCCGCCGCGCCGTGCGGCGCGCGATGCCTCAGGACGCGCGGCTCGCCCGCAGCGCCGCGATCTGCGAGCGCCTGATCGCGCTGCCGGAGTGGGCACAGGCCCGCACCGTCCTGGCGTTCGTGTCGATGCGCGACGAGGTGCAGACGAAGGAGGCCGTCGCCGCCGCCCGCGCCGCCGGCAAGCGCGTCGGCTCCACGCGCATGCTCCCCGATCGCAGCGACCTCGAGGTCCGCGAGTGGCGCCTCGAGGACGAGCTCGAGGAGAGCGGCCAGATGTTCCAGCAGCCTCCCCTCGACGCGCCGCTCATCGCCGGCGACGAGGTCGACCTGGTCATCGTCCCCGCGCTCGCCGCCGACGATCGCGGCTACCGCATCGGCTACGGCAAGGGCTACTACGACCGCCTGCTGCCGCGCCTCCCGCGCGCCTTCCGCGCCGCCGTCATCTTCGACTTCGAGCTGATCGCCGAGGTCCCCGAGCACCCCTACGACACGCCGGTCGACATCGTGATCACCGATCAGCGCGCCGAGCGCGCCCGCCGCTGAGCACGACGAGTCGCGGCCGGCGGGATGGGGTACGATCCGAAGCCCGATGACCCGCCGCGCGCTCACCCTCCTCTCGCTCCTGGCGCTCCTTGGATGTGGCGCCTCGCACGACGGTGATCCCGCCGACTCCGGCGCGCCGGCCGAGGACGACGCAGGCGCAGAGCCCGATCCGATGCCGGACGCCGGTGGCGCTCCGTGCGGTGGCGAGTGCCTCGACGGCGTCTGCGACGAAGCGAGCGGCGCCTGCGTGGAGTGCGCGACCGACGACGACTGTGCGGGAGAGACGCCGACCTGCGTCGAGAATCAATGCGTCTCGTGCGAGCTCGACGAGATGGAGTGCGGGGAGCCGCCGCCGCCCGATCCGGATCCCGACCCCACCCCGCCTCCGCCTCCGCCGCCGGACCCGGAGCCGCCGGCGCCGGAGCCGGACCCGGAGCCGCCCACCGGCGCCCGCCCGTTCCACATTCGCTTCGCCACGTACAACGTGCGCACGTCGAACCTGAACAACGCGGCCTGGCGCGACTCCCACGTGGGCTGGGACGCGAACGACGCGGCGCGCATGCAGCGCGTCGCCGACGAGATCGCGGGCCAGAGCCTGACCGTCGTCGCCGCGCAGGAGATGCGGGCCAACGAGCGCAACGCCGTGCTGTCGCGCCTCCGGAGCGAGCACGGTCAGGACTGGGGACACACCTCGGCTCGGCAGCCGGCCCTCGACGACACGGCGGTCCTCTTCCTGCGCTCGGTGTGGCGCAAGGTCCGGGAGACCCACTTTCTCATCCCGCTCCAGGGCGACCTGCGCGACCGCTATCAGGTCGGCGTGCTCCTCCAGCACCGAGCGACCGGACGCGCGGTCTGGTTCTACAGCGTTCACTTCGCCGCGGGCGGCGCCGCCGGTGCAGACGAGCGCGCCGAAGCGGCGCGCCGGACCGTCACGTCGATCCGCGAGCGCGCGATCGCGACCGACCGCCCCTTCGTGCTCGGCGGCGACTTCAACGCGACCGCGGGCAGCCAAGTGGGCGACATCTTCCGCGCGTCGGGCTTCATGAAGTACACGCGCAACGCGGCCGACCGCCGGATCAACGACGGCTGCAAGACCTTCAACGGCCTCGCCGGCTGGGAGGGCCGCCAGCAGTGCCCGGGAGGCGCGGCGGCCCACATCGATCAGGTGTGGGTCAGCCGCGCGGGCATGCAGGTCGAGACCTATCGCGTGACGGCGACGCGGCGCACCTCGCGCGCCTCCGACCACAACCCGCTCACGACCATCCTCGAGCGACGCTGAAGCCGTCGGGATGCGAGCGGAGCGGGTCCCGCTTCGAATCGATGAGCGCGGAGCGACCGGCGCGGCTCGGGGCCACTCCGATCGCTCCGCGCCGGTCTCGCGTCGCTCAGCGGTCGCTCAGCGGTCGCTCAGCCGGGCGCACTCGTCCCAGGTGACGCAGCGATCGGTGTAGCAGCCCTCGCGGACCTCCGGCACCGTCCCGCGCGAGCACGCGGGCTCCACGCGACGGCAGGCGAGCTCGCTGCCGTCGCTGTTGCAGAGCGTGTCCTCGGTGTCGCAGAGGCCGTCGCCGTCGGCGTCGTACCGACACGCGCTCGGCGCGCAGGCACGGCGGCACTCCGCCTCCGTCGGGAAGAGCCGGCCTCCGCAGGTCGCGTCCTCGCCCTCGCCGCATCCACAGCCGCTGATCGGCACGCACGCGCCCGAGATCGCGCTCACGCCCCAGCCCATATCCATCCGGCAGAGGCCGAACTCTCCGGGCCGGACGGGGGCGCAGAGCGTGGGCTCAGCGCCGCAGTCCATGCGGTGCCAGATGCACTGGCCCTCGACGCACCCGCAGTCGCCGCTCGGGCCGTAGGGCAAGAGCTCGCACGTCGTCGCCACCGCCTCCGCGGCGCACACCTCGCCGCTGCAGCCCGAGCGCACACAGTCGCTGCTCGTCCGGCAGCCGTTGAACGCGGACGTCCCCTCGAAGCGGTCGTAGTAACCGTCGTCGCGCGGCACCGTCGGCACGGCGCTGCACTCGGGCGCCCCGCAGACGCCATCGCGGCAGACCTGATCCGTCGGGCAGTCCTCGTCGACGCGGCAGCGGGGCGGGGAGGGCACGCAGAGCTCGGGCGGCACGCACTCGTTGGTGTAGCAGCCGTCGCGCACCTCCGGCACGGTTCCGCTCGGGCACACCGGCTCGGCCATCCGACAGCTGAGGGGGACGTCGTCGCGGAAGCAGAGCGAGAGCCCGCACGACGCCTCGCACGCCCGCTGCGTCTCGAAGACGCGGCCCCCGCAGGTGGGCTCGCTGCAGCCGCAGCCGCTCACCGTGCCGCACCGCCCGGTGGAGGCCAGCACTCCGAAGCCGAGCACCGCGTCGCACGCACCGAATTCGCCGTCGCGGATCGGCTCGCACGCGCCGCCGCTGCACGAGTCACGGTTCCAGACGCACTGCCCCTCGACGCAGCCACAGCCGCCCTCGGGCCCATAGGGCAAGACCTCGCAGGTCGTGTACACGGTCTCGGCCGCGCAGACCTCGCCCGAGCAGCCGCCGACCACGCAGTCGGCGCTGGTCTCGCATCGGTTCGCGGAGGCCGTCCCCTCGAAGCGGTCGTAGTACGCGTCGCGGGGCGACACCGTGGGCGTCGGCTCGCAGGTCGGCGCGACGCAGGTGCCGTCCTGGCAGAGCTGGCCGTCGGGACAGTCCGCGTCGCTACGGCACTCGGGGGGCGCGCACTCGCGGGTGTGCCACACGCACTGCCCTTCGACGCATCCGCAGCCGCCCTCGGGCCCATAGGGCAAGAGCTCGCAGGTCGTGTACACGTTCTCGGCCGCGCAGACCTCGCCCGAGCAGCCGCCGACCATGCAGTCGGCGCTGGTCTCGCATCGGTTCGCGGAGGCCGTCCCCTCGAAGCGATCGTAGAGCGGATCCTCGCGCGGCACCGAGGGTCGCAGCTCGCAATCGGCGCACTCGTCCCACGTCAGGCAGCGGTCCGTGTAGCAACCCTCGCGCACCTCGGGCACGGTGCCGCGCGGGCAGCTCGGCGCTACGCGGCGGCAGGTCAGCGGCGTCCCGTCGGCGTTGCAGGTGAAGTCGTCCGCGTCGCACTCCCCGTCGCCGTCGGCGTCCGGGCAGGGCTCGTCGTATTCGGACGACGACTCGCCGAGCTCGAGCGGATACCCGTCGGGGCTGGCGCACGCGGCGACGGATATCGCCAAGAGAGCGACGCCGAGGCGACGCTCGAAGAGAAGGCGCTCACGCATCCGTACCTCATTGGAGTGGTGGTTCGTCACGCCGGCCCGCAAAGCAAGTGCGATGCCCGGGCGCCCACGGGACAGGCGGCAGAGCAGGGACGCGCGCGGCCTGTATGGTCGAGTGGACAGGTGCTCAGTGCAGAAGACAGCGCCCTCTCGGTCGGGTGGACCACTGCATTCCCTTGGTGGTGGCGCAGTTGATGAGCCTCGACGCATCGAGACTCCGTGCCGCCGAGGACGAGGCGCTCTTCGCCCGCGAGGTCGTGAAGCGCGAGCCGCTCCTCGACGCCTACCGCGCGCGCGTCCGCTCGCTCACCGAGTCACTGCACATCACGACCTGGAACCCCGCGTGGTCTCTCGACGTGGCCCGCGACGCGAGCGAGCTCGATGACACGGCGGAGCTGCTCCGCGTTCACCTCCCGCACGCCGGCGGGACGCTCAGCGTGCGACAGCACGCGGACGGAACCTGGTGGCGCTACCCGAGCGGCGCCGAGGCGCTCGTCGACGCGCGCCTTCACCGCTGGGACGACGCGCTGCTCGGCCCGATAGAGACGCGGATCGACGTGCACACGCCCACGCCGGCCGAGGACGCGTGGCGTGTCCAGCCTCGGTGCGCGTCGCGAGCGGCCAGGGGAAGACGCGCGGCCTCGAGGTCGCAGAGGCGCTCGCCGTCGCGCTCGCCGAAGGCGCGATGAGTGGGCGCTTCGAGGGCGATCCAGACCCGGTCTGGAACGCGCTCGGATCCTCCTATTCCGTTCGCCCTGAGCGCGCAGCCGCAGGCTGCGCAGGCGAAGGGCCTCGGCCGCGCGGCCTTCGACTCGGCGCTGCGCGCCGGCTCAGGCCGAACGGGCTGAGTGGGTGCTCCGAGGGCGATCCAGACCCCCGGACCGCCAGCTTCATCAGCTTGGCAGAAGGCTCGGATGGAACCTCGTGGTTGGGCTACACGATTCGGGACAGAATGTGGTTGGAGGTCGCGTCCCGCGAGCCTCCACCCTCAACCGCGGCGCGGCTGGTACCGTGCATGAGCCATGGAGCAATGTCGTGATCCTGGCCTACGACTGCTCGCACTACGTCATCGCGCACGAGATCGGTCACCTGCTCGGGCACGGTGAGGGATATGCAGACTACCTGCGTTATGTGGAGCGCAATGGGCATCGGATCGCCGCCGAAGTCGAGCGGCGGACTGTCCCCGGCGCGGAGGGCACGCCGATGGCGTCGTCCGGGACCGCAGGCCGCGACCCAAACGCCGATCAGCTGACCGCGATCGTGACGTACTGCGTGCGTGCCAAGGCGGAGATCCGGGCGGAGCGTGCGTTTGGACCCGAGGTGGACGGCTATCGCGCGCGGATCATGCTGTCATGAGCGCGGTGCTGCGGCGCCGTGTGGCCGCGCGGGTCGCCGTCGTGTTCGCCGCCGTCTTGCTCGTCGCGGTCGCGGTCCTCGGCGGTCGGAGCTACTGCCTCGGCGAGTGCCGGGGCCCGCTGCTCGATTGCGCGGAGACGGACCGGATCATGCGACGAGCGTGGGCGCTGGACCATGGGGCCGCTCGCAGGGTCGTTCGGCTTCGCACCGTGGTTGCGGGAGTGAGCGCGACGACATGCGGCGATGTGCCTTGGAACGTGGGCGCGATACGCTGGGGCATCGGTCAGGCGCTCGGCCGCGCGGGCGTGCACCAGGAGCCGGTCACGCTGACGCTGCGCTTTGGCGGCCCCGTGGCGGACGCGGCGTATGCCAACGTCGACGTGCTCGGGATCGAGGTTCGCGGCTTTGACGATTGGGAGACCGCCCTCGAGGTGCTGCGCGGGCGCGACCCCCTCTACTACCCTCCAGGGCCGCCGTATTACGGATCGAGTTGGCGAGAATGGGATCCACCCGGCGCGGCCCGACTGCGGCGGCTGCCGTCAGTCCAGGCGGGGGGCGTGCGTCTACCGGTCTCGTGCCGGCTCCCACCCGTGGTATCGAGGTCGCCGGAAGCAGCATGACGATCAAGGCACCGAAGAAGCTCATCGAGGTCGCGCTCCCGATCGACGCGATCAACGTCGCGGCGGCGCGGGAGAGCGGGGGCGGCGAGGAGGAGGAGACCACCTGAGATCGGCCCTGTTTTCACCGATCCGCGTGAGGCCGAGGCGCGTGCGAGGCGGGGGGGAGGGCCGCCCGGCACGC
>JAEZBP010000601.1 GCA_023427125.1 Pseudomonadota bacterium
TGTCGCTGCAGTCGCTCCGGTTGTCGCAGTCGTTGTCGATGCCGTCGGTGCAGACCTCGGGCGAGCACACCCGGCAGGCCGGATCGAGCGCGCACTCGGGGTCCATGCAGTCGGCGCGCAGGTCGCAATCGTCGTCGCGCCCGTTGTCGCAGATCTCGAGCGTCGGGATGCACATCACGCACGCGGGGTCGCGCGCGCAGCTCGGATCCGCGCAGTCGATGAGGCCGTCGCAGTCCTCGTCGATCCCGCCGCGGCACACCTCGGGGCGCGGCACGCAGACCGCGCAGTCCGGATCGGCGAAGCAGTCGGGGTCGTCGCAGTCGAGCGCGCCATCGCAGTCCTCGTCGATCCCGCCGCTGCAGAGCTCGGGCGTGCACATCCGGCAGGAAGGATCGAGGCTGCAGCTCAGGGAGTCGCTGCAGTCGGCGAGGCCGTCGCAGTCGTCGTCCACGCCGTTGTTGCAGATCTCCGCGCGCGGCATGCAGCAGCGCGGATGGCGCGTGCAGTCCGGATCGGCGCAGTCGGTGCGGCGGTCGCAGTCGTTGTCGACTCCGTCGAAGCAGATCTCGGGGGACGGAACGCAGCAGGAGGGGCTGCCGCCGCACTCCGGGTCGGCGCAGTCGGTGAGGCCATCGCAGTCGTCGTCACGCCCGTTGGCGCAGTCGACCTCGAAGCGGGTGCAGGGGCCGACGCAGAGCGGGTGGCGCGCGCACTCGCTGTCGTCGCAGTCGGTCAGGCCATCGCAGTCGTCGTCGCGCCCGTCGTCGCACGAGAGCTCGAGCGGCAGGCAGGGCCCGACGCAGAGCGGGTCGCCGAAGCACTCGGGATCCGCGCAGTCGCGCGCGCCGTCGCAGTCGTCGTCGCGGAAGTTGCCGCAGTCGAATTCGAAGGGGGCGCAGGGCCCGACGCAGAGCGGATCGCCGAAGCAGTCCGGATCCTCGCAGTCGAGGCGGCCGTCGCAGTCCTCGTCGCGGAGGTCGCCGCACGCGAATTCGAAGGGCGTGCACGGCCCGACGCAGGACGGATCGCCGAAGCAGTCGGGGTCCATGCAGTCGATGATTCCGTCGCAGTCGTTGTCGGCGCCGTCGAAGCAGAGCTCGGGGAAGCAGACGTCGCAGCCCGGCACGTCCCTGCAGTCGGGATCGCGACAGTCGACCTGGCCATCGCAGTCGTTGTCGCGCCCATCGCGGCAGCTCTCGCGCACGGCCGGAGAGACGAGCCGGTTCGTGTCGTCGCAGTCGTCGCCGCCGCAGCGGATGTCGATGAAGCCGTCGCCGTCGCGATCGAGCGGGCTGTGGGCGCATGCGCGGGTGCGCTCGTCACAGCGGTCGAGCGTGCACGAGAGGCCGTCGTCGCAGCCCACCGGGCGGCCCGGGAGGCAGCCGCGGCCGACCACGCACTGCTCGGTGCCGTTGCAGAAGAGGCCGTCGTTGCAGAGAGCATGCAGCGGTGTCGTCGTGCAGCCGCCCGCCGCCTCGCTGCACTCCTCGAGCGAGCACATCACGCCGTCGTCCGGACAGACCAGCGGCGCGCCCGGCGCGCAGAAGCCGTCCGGGGTGCAGCGCTCGGCCCCGTTGCAGACGGAGCCGTCGTCGCACTCGAAGTCCGAGGCGCAGCGCACCACGGTGCAGCCGACGCCGGGGATGCACATCGCGTCCGGCGGACAGCGGCTCGAGTCCGGCGTGATCTCGCAGCTCCGGGTGGCCTCGACGCACCGGTCGGCCGTGCAGTCGATTCCGTCTGCGCAGTCGATCGGCGCGCCGGAGACGCAGCGGTTGCTCTCGCAGCGCTCCTGCCCGTTGCAGAAGAGGGCGTCGCTGCAGTCCACATCGTTCGTGCACGGCACGCTTCCGTCGACGCCCCCGTCGAAGTCGGGCGGCGCTCCGTCTCGGAACGTGTCGAGCTGCGTGCGACCGCAGCCGGCGATCGTGAGCGCGGTGGCGAAGAGCAAGCAAGAGCACAGATTCGTTCGAAACGCCGAGAAAGCTCGGAGCGCGACGGGTCGCTGGCGCGGCTGGGACCGACGAGGCGATGCTTCCGGTGGCTTCGAATGAATCGGTGCTCTGGCGCGGGAGGTCATGGGCGAGGGGTTCCCTGAACGCATGGGTGGCCGGACGGCGCGCGTTCCTTCACATCGTAGTCGGCCTCGGGGGCCGCTGTCAGTTTGGGGGCGGATCGCGCCCATCACGCAAGCCACGTGCCCGGATTTGCTTGCCGATCCGTGCCACTCGCACTCAGCGCACGTAAGACCAAGGCACGTCGGGCACGAGCTCGAGGTGCACGTGGTTCTGGTGCGCGCGGTCGTGGTGCGGCGTGAGCACGATCTGGAAGAGGCCCGCCTCGACCGCGGCACAGACGGCCGATCGCAGGAGAGCCGAGCGCTCGCTCTCTGGGTACTCGCCGCAAGGATCGGCGCCGGCGGCGCGCGCCTCCCAGCCCTCCAGGACCTCGATGGTGGTCTCGTCGTCGAGCTCGAGCGCGCCGACATCGATCGCCAGCGCGTGCGCGTGGCCGCTCACCCTGCGCGACCCGGCGACGTGCGCGCCCGGACGGTGGACCGAGAGCGAGCGCAAGGCGCGGACGCCGCGGGCGCGCAGCGCGGAGGACCAGCTCGCGAGCGCGAGCGCCAGGCGGCAGTCGAGCACCTCCGCCCGCCCCTCGATCGCGATCCCGGCGATGGGCCCGCGGAGGCGGATCGGCGCCTGCACCCCCGGCACGTCGGCGGAGAGCGCCTCGAACGCGACGCCGAGCGCGCTCAGCCGATCGGCGCACTGCTCGGCCGTCACCGACGCCAACGCGCGGCGTTCGCGAGGCACCTCGCCGGCCGGAGGAGGCCCCTCCACGGCGGCGACGCAGTCGCGCTCCGGTCCATCCCCGAGCTCCGGGGGATCGGTGACCTGCGCGCTCGCGCTCGA
>JAEZBP010000655.1 GCA_023427125.1 Pseudomonadota bacterium
CGCGAGAGCAGGCCCTCACCGTCGAAGGGGCGGGCGCCCGGCGCCCCCGGCAGGAGCGGATCGTCGACGATCGTCACGAGCTCGCTCGCCACGCGCTCGCCCTCGCGCTCCATGAGGTAGCTCGCGCGCCGCCAGATCGCGCCGCCGTTGATGCAGCCGGCGAGCAGGCCGAGGATCGATCGGCCGACCTCGGGATCGAAGACGACCGGCACCTCCTGGGTGTCGACCTTCTGCGCGCCGAGCTTCGCGAGGGTGCGCCGCGCGGCCTCCGCGCCGACCTGCTCGTCGGGCTCGAGGCCCGCGCGGTGGCGCTTGGCCGTCCAGTAGAAGCCGCTGCGCTTCTTTCCGTCCGCGTCGTCGGCGACCGGATGAACCGTCAGCGCCGCGTAGGTTCCGTCGGTCGCGCCGCGGAAGCCGCCGCTCGTGACCAGCGCTCTCCCGCCCGAGGCGCGCGAGAACGTCGAGCCCTCGCTGTTCGTGATGCGCGCGTCGGTCGCGAACGCCGCCGCCTCGGCGCGCTTGGCGCGGGCGAGCGCGTCGCCAGCGCCGACCTCGGAGAGCGACGGATCATAGAGCTCGAGGTCCGCGTGCTGATCGCGGGTGCTCAGCTGCGAAGCGTCGGGAGGCCCCGCGAACTCATCGGGCTGCGAGAGCCGCGCGAGCTCGCTCGCGTCCTCGACGAAGCGAGCCATGCCGGCCTCGGTCAGATCGCTCGTGTACGAGACGGCGACCTGCTTGCCGACCAGCACCCGCAGGCCGACGCCGCGGCTGCCGGCCTCCTCGACCAGCTCGGGCTGCCCGAGGCGGACCTTGGTCGAAAGGTGCGAGCCCTCCCCCACCACCGCCTCGGCCACGTCGGCGCCGAGCTTCTGGGCCCGCTCGATCACGCGCTCCCCGAGCGCGATCAGGTCATCCAAGTTCTCTCTGGCCACGTTCGTGTCCTGTATCCGTGGTTTCTTACGTCAATGACGCGCCGCGATACGGGCCCTGATCGGCGCCCGGGCGCTGCGCGCGGTGCTCACGTAGGCCAACTACGCTGCGCTCCGTGCTCGCGCCCGGACGCCGCTGAGGACCCGTCTCGCGACGCGAGCTCGGGTCGAGGTCTGGGATGCATGGGATCAGCTCCTCACCCGACCTGGGTTCCGCCGACCGTCATGCCGGCGATCTTGATCGTCGGGCAGCCGACGCCGACCGGCACGCTCTGCCCGTCCTTGCCGCAGGTCCAGATGCCGTCCGAGAGCTCCATGTCGGTCCCGAGCATCGTCACCTTGCGCATCACGTCGGGCCCGTTGCCGATCAGGTTCACGCCCTTCAGCGGCGCGGTGATCTTGCCGTCTTCGATGAGGTAGCCCTCGGTCAGCGAGAAGACGAAGTCGCCGTTCGAGATGTCGACCTGCCCGCCACCGAAGCGGCTCGCGTAGACGCCGCGCTTCACGCTCTTGAGGATCTCCTCGGGGTCGTGCGGCCCCGCGAGCAGGAGCGTGTTGGTCATGCGCGGCATCGGATGGCTCTTGAAGCTCTCGCGCCGGCCGTTGCCGGTCGGCGTCGAGCCGAAGAACTCGGCCGACTGCCGGTCCTGCATGTACCCGCGCAGGATGCCCTCCTCGATCAGCACCGCCTTCTGGGGGAGGTGGCCCTCGTCGTCGACGTTGATCGAGCCGCGCGAGTGGCCGATGTCTGCGTCGTCGACGACCGTGCAGAGCTCGCTCGCGACGCGCTGCCCGATCTGATCGGTGTAGTTGCTCGTCTTCTTCCGGTTGAAGTCCGCCTCGAGCCCGTGCCCGACCGCCTCGTGGAGGAGAATGCCGCTGTCGCCCGGCCCGAGGACCACGTCCATCTCGCCGGCCGGCGCCTCGCGCGCGTCGAGCATCGCCACCGCCTGGCGCACCGCCTCCTTCGCGTGCCACTCGGGGCTCTTGCCGTCGAAGTAATCCCAGCCGACCCGGCCTCCGCCGCCCGACGATCCCGCCTGGCGCTTGCCGTTCGCCTCCGTGATGGCGCGGACGCCGAATCGCAAGAGCGGTTGACGGTCGCGCACCAGCCTTCCGTCGCTCGTCGCGATCAGGATCTCGCGGATCGACTCGGCCAGCGAGGCCTCCACCCGCGTGACGCGGCTGTCGGCCGCGTGCGCCGCGCGATCGGCGCGCTCGAGGAGCGCGCGCTTCTCTTCGCCCGCGAGATCGAGCGAGAGCGTGCCGACGTCGTAGCGGTTCGCGACGTCGAGCGCCTTCAGCCCGACCGGCGCGGGCGAGCCGCCGCCGTCGGCGATCTGCGCGGCGGTGCGAGCGGCGCGCTCCATCGCCTCGACCGACAGGTCTTCGACGTACGCATAGCCGGTGGCCTCGCCCTTGCGCACGCGCACGCCGAGCCCGGTGCCGAACGAGCGGCCCGCCGCCTTGAGGATCCCGTCCTCGAAGGAGTAGCTGCCGGTGACGTTGTACTCGAAGAAGAGATCGGCGTAGTCCCCGCCCTTCTCGAGCGCCACGGCGAGCAAGCGCTGCGCGAGCGCCTCGTCGATCTCCGCCGCCCCACCCGGCGCGAAGGGTGCCTGATATCGCGTCATGCGCGGGGACTGTAGAGCCCGAGCACAGCGATGGCCAGCGTGGCGCGCACGCTCGACCCGCCGGCGGCGGAGGCACACAATCGCGCGGCATGGACACCGAAGGTTTACGGGCATACCGCGAGCGCGATCACTTCAGCGAGTGGCAGGGCCACATCCCCGATCATCACATCGCCGCCTCGCGCGCGTTGATCATCCGCCTCGTGGACGAGGTGCTCGCGCTCGGCGCGATCCCGCCCGGGGGAAGCGTCGAAGCGGCGATCGATCACGCCGTCCTCGGCTTCAACGCGCTCGACGAGGGTGAAGGCGGCCCCTGGATCATGACCATCGAGCGCGAGGCGATCGTCGAGGCCCTCTGGGAGCTCGCCGACCTCGCGGGGATCGAGTACCACGAGGAGGACCTGGTCGGCAGCCGCGATTGGTGAGCGTTACGCCGTGCAGACCCGGTTGCGGCCGGACTCTTTCGCCGCGTAGAGCGCGCGGTCGGCGGCGTCGACCAGCGCCGCGGGGTCGGCGTAGGGCTGGGTGCGCGAGAGCGTGGCGACGCCGATGCTCACGGTGATCGAGAGCGGGCCGCCCTCGCAGTCGATCGCGAGCGACGCGATCATGCTGCGGCAGCGCTCCGCCACCAGCGCCGCGTTCCGGGCGTCGAGCGCGCGGCCGACGATGCAGAACTCTTCGCCGCCGTAGCGGGCGACGAGGTCCTCGCTCCGCAGCGCGCGCGCCAGGCGCTGGCCGATCGCGCGGAGCACCGCGTCTCCCGCCGCGTGTCCGCGCTGGTCGTTCACGCGCTTGAAGTGATCGACGTCGGCGAGCATCACCGTCAGGTCGGTGCCGTGGCGGAGCGCGAAGCTGTGCTCGGCGGTGAGGCGATCGGCGAGGTAGCGGCGGTTGAAGAGACCCGTGAGCGGATCGCGCACCGCGGATTCGTAGAGCTGCTGCGCGGTCTCCTGCTCGGCGGCGTCATGGAGCGCGAAGCGGAGCACGATCCCGAGGCCGATCTGGATGCGATCGCCATCGCGCAGGGCGCGCGGCGCGCGCACGCGCTCGCCGTTCACGAAGGTGCCGTTCGTGCTGTCGAGGTCCTCGACGTGGAAGCCGCCCGCGGCGCGGAACACCCGCGCGTGCCGGCGCGAGAGGCTCTGCTCGTCGACCGATACGCCCGCCGTCGGGCTGCGGCCCACCACGATCTCTTCGCCCTCGACCGCGTACACCGCGCCCGGCACGGGCCCGACCACCTCGATGAGCGTGCCGCGGTCGCGCGGCGGGAGGCGCACGACGGCCCGAGCCCCATCGCCCGTGACGATCTGCGCGGTCACGTCATCGTCGCGTCCACCGCGACGCTTCGGAGGAGACCCGGGCGAGCCACGGCCATCCGATCCCACGCGCCGAGTGTACCGGCCCTGGCGACGGAGTCGATCCCCGCGCGCCCCGCGGAGCCTGGATCACACCTGCCCCGACACTCGCCGCGCGCGTGCTACCCTCCGCGGCGCAAGTGGCCCGCGCGGCCGGGAGGATGAGCAGATGCAGGAGCACCAAGAGGCGATGGTGAAGTCGTTGGTCGCGGTGGCCTGGGCCGACGGCCGGATGGACGGCGAGGAGACCGAGGTCATCGAGGCCCTCCTCTCCGCCTTCGAGATCGAGGGCGCGGACGCCGACATGATCCGCGACTATGCCAAGCAGCCCCGGTCCCTCGATGACGTGGCGCTCACCGAGCTCTCCGCGTCCGATCGTCGCCTGCTCCTCCAGCACGCGGTCATCCTGACCTACATCGACGGGCAGCAGTCGGAGACCGAGCGCAAGGTGATCGCCGACCTCGTCGAGCGCCTCCACCTGCCGCCGGCCGAGGCGAAGGTGCTGCTCGAGGCGTCGGAGAACCGCGCCAAGCGGCTGCTCGATCTTCTCTGAGCTGAGTTGGTTGGGCGCGCGCTTCGCGAGCGCGCGGTCGAGCGGCACGGACTTTCCGTCTTGTCGGCGCTCCCCTTCCCCGGCGTCCAGCGAAGGGTGAGCGCTCCGCTCGGCGTTCCGCGGCACCAGCGGGGATAGTTTCACGCTCTCTGTCTGTCTGGGCGCGCGCTTCGCGAGCGCGCGGCTGAGCTACACGGCCCTTCCGCGTGGTCTGCGCTTCCGGGCCCCGCTGACCAGTGAGCGGGGAGCTGCTCCGCTCGGCGTTCTCCGCGAGGTAACTTTGCGACAGCGTTTGCATGATGAGCGGGCCCTTTGGCGCCCCGAGCTCGAAGCGCTGCTCCTCGACGCTGGGAATACAGTCGTCTTCCTCGACTCCGACGCGGTCGCCGGCGTAGCGCGCGCCCACGGGGTGCTCGTGGACGGCCCCGCCCTCTCGCGCGTCGAGGGGGCTGCCAAGCGGCGCTACGAGGCGGCGCTCGCCGGCGGGGCGCACCACGAGAACGGCTGGCGCCTCTATCTCACCACGCTCCTGGTCGAGGCGGGCGTGGACGAGGAGCGGGCGTCGTCGCTGATCGATCCGCTCCGCGCGGCGCACGACGAGCTCAACCTGTGGCGCCGCGTCCCCGAGGATCTCCCGGCCGCGCTCGAGCGAGCGCGCGGCCTGGGCCTGCGGCTCGGCGTCGTCAGCAACTCCGAGGGGCGGCTCCCCGAGCTCTTCGCGCACGTCGGGCTCGGCGATGCGTTCGAGCTCATCGTGGACTCGGCGCACGAGGGCGTGCGCAAGCCGGACCCCGAGATCTTTCGCCGAGCGCTCTCGCGGATGGGCGTCGTGGCCGCGCGCGCGATCTACGCCGGCGACATCCCGAGCGTCGACGTCGACGGCGCCCACGCGGTCGGGATGCACGCGGCGCTCATCGACCCACTCGGCTTCTACCCCGAGCACGCGAGCTCGATGCGCTTCGGCTCGGTGGCCGAGCTCGTGGAGTGGCTCGCGACTACCGCGGGTTGATGAAGCCGAAGTAATGCGCGGCGTAGTCGCTGAAGCGCTGGTACTTCCACCAGAGCTCGAAGCGCTGCTGCGAGCCGAGGACCCGGAGCTCGCTCCGCCCCGGCTCGAACATCAGCACATGCGCTTGCGAGCCGCTCTGGGGCAAGAGCAGCGCAGGGACGTCGCGGAGCGCGGCCGACGGGAGGAAGTCGATCCAGATCCTCACCAGATCCATCGCCGACCTCGGGCCGCGGCCTCCGCGAGGCCGCTTCTGCCCCTCCATCATGGCGCCCGCCCACTCGGCGAAGATCGCCTTGAGCGGACGGGTGGCGAAGCGGGAGCGCGTCTCGTCGAGGAGCGGCAGCCAAGACGCGTCGTAGGCCAGCCAGGTGGCGAGCTCGTCGACCAGCGGCGAGCCGTCGGGCATCCGCAACAAGGAGAGCGCGTCGGGAGAGAGCGGGACGGGATCCCGGTGCTCGCAGGACCACGCCGTTCCGACGTCTCCGTCCGCCGCGAGCCTCCCGACCACCTCGCTCATCCGCATCACGACACCGTAGCGCGTGCGAGAGCGCCTCGGGGGATCGGTCTGCGGAGACGTGTCGCTATCGGCAGTGTGCGCCGAGATCCGTGAGATCGTCGAGCCCCGCGCTCTCCCACTCGAGCGCCGGATCGAACGGATCGCTCGCGACCCGGTCACCGACGCTGATCCCACAGCGCCGCCGCAGCGTCTGGTCCACGGTGCTCACGGCTCCGTTGCTCCACGCCGTGCCGGGATCGAAGCCGGTCTGCCCGAAGGCATCGGCGAGCGCGCCGCCGCACCAGAGCTCGATGGCGTCGTCGCCGTTGAAGTTGACGGGCGTGGTGTCGACCTGATCGCAGCGGGCCATGAGCGCCGGCGACGCGCTGGCGTGACAGACCACGAAGGACTCGCCGGGCGCGAGGGTCCCCGCAGGGAGCGCGTGGGTGGCCGGCGTCGTCCCGCCGTTCGAGTACAAGCGCACCTCACAGCTCGAGAGCTCGATCGATGCGCTGCCGAGGTTGGTGATCTCGAGCGCGCGCTCGGTGAAGCTGCCCTCGACGTACTCGGTGAGCAGCGGGCTCGCGACGCCGGGCCCGAGCCCGCGGAAGCTCGCGGTGTTCATGCTGCCGATCGGCGTGCCGAGGGCGTCCTCGAGCCCGCTGACGATCACGGTGTAGGTGACGCCGTCGGTCATCGAGCTCGTGGTGACGAGGACGCTGTCACCGTCCACGACGGCCGCGCTCGAAGTCAGCGCCCCGCCGGCGAAGGTGAAGTCCGCCGCGCTCACCGTGGCGGCGTCGAGCGGGCGCGAGAAGCGCACCGTCACGTGGGTCGGATCGGCCGCGGTCGCCGAGCGGACCGACGGCGCGGGGCAGGCGTGGACGATCAGGTGCGCGGCCTCGTACGCCATGAGCTGCGCGCTGCTCTCGAAGCGCCACATCGGGCTCGGCCCGACCGTGACGTCGCAGCCGTCACCGACGAGCGAGGTCTCGAGGACCGTCATGGGCAAGCGCAGGTCGAGCTCGTCGCCCGCGGTGACGAAGCGAAAGCGACGATGTGAAGGCCCGCCCGAGACGTCGCCGCCGGCGAGGACGCCGCGCGCGGTGACGAGCTCGCTCTCGTAGCGGTCAGCGTCGCTCGCGTCGGTCGCGCTGCCGAGGTCCTGCACCAGCGCGGCGAGGCTCGCGCCACCGCGGAGCCGCTCCCAGGCCTCGAAGCCGACCACGCGGAGCTGATCGGCGACGCGCTCGGTCTGCCCGACGCGGAAGGAGACGACGTCGCCCGCCACCGGCGCTGGATCGAGGGTGCTCGGATCGACGGCGATCAGGAGAGCCGGACCACCCATCGCGCCCTGCACGAAGAAGGCGGCCGGATCGTCCCCGACCGACGATCGCACGTAGGTGACGGTGGCGCCGTCGATGTGCAGCGCCGGGCTGATCACGCCGGGGGGCGTGCCGCGCACCAGCGTGATCTGCGCCGACGGGTCGAGCGCATGCCCGGCGTCGTGGGTCCCCGCATCGCTCCCGGCGTCGCCCGGGGAGCCGGCGTCGCGGTCGCCGGCGTCCACCGCCGGCTCGCCTCCACCGTCGCGCGTGGGTCCGGAGTCGGGGGTCGGCCGGCCGTCGCCGCAGGCGATCGCCATCAGCAGGGCGCACGCGCAGATGAACGTCCTCGCCATGCGGCGAGTATACGAGCGCGCGCGGCGCACGTTCCCGGTCAATCTTCGTCGGGCGCGATGGTGGAGGCGTCGAGCTCGCGGCCGTCTGCGGGCTCGGTGTGGATGACGACGTCTTTCACTTCCGGGAATGCGGCGCGGAGGGCCTCGATGACCTCGTGGG
>JAEZBP010000735.1 GCA_023427125.1 Pseudomonadota bacterium
CTCCACGTGCGCGAGGACGCGGGGCCGATCGCGGCGCGGCCGCCGTCGCGCCGGTCCCGGAGGAGCCGCCGTGCCTCGGGGTCGGGTGGCGCCGGCTCGCGCTGATGGACGGGCTCGAGCTCCACGTGTGGGACGACGCGGGGCCGATCGCGGCGCGCGTCGCGGCCGACATCGCGAGAGGGCGCTGGCCCGATCAGAACGTGAGCGAGAGGCTCGCGAAGCCGCCGCTCGGCGCGCCGGCGAGCCCGAAGCGGAAGGAGGGGCCGAAGCGCGGCGCGAGCAAGTAGCCGTCGAGCACCGCCATCGCCTCGGCGTCCTCGGCGCCTTCCGCTTCCTCGACGTCCTCGACCGCAGCCTCGCGCCCGCGCTCCTCGGTGCGCTCCTCGCGAAGGCGGTGCGTGAGCTCCTGGTAGGCGCTCCAGCGCTGCTCGGCCGCCGAGGTGCTCGCGAGCGTGATGATGCCGCTCACGACGGAGACGCCCGCGCCGATCAGCACGAAGTAGTCGAGCGGATCGGAGATGGTGAACTCCTTCGCCGCGAAGATCGGCACCACCGCGACGCCCGCCGCGAGGTTGAGCGAGGCGTCGAGCACGCGCGCGATGAGGCTCTGCTCGGCCAGCCCCGAGAGCGCGCGCTCGCCGAACGCGAGGCGCTCTTGGACCTCCTCGGGCGTCGTCATCGGCATGTGCTGGTAGGTGATCGCGGGGCCTTGCGCGTCGGGCGTCAGCGCGAAGTCGAGCACGCCGCGCAGCGCCGCCGTGCCGCCGTACACGTAGAGGTAGATCGACATCTCGTCGACGGGGTTCGGGCGCACCGCGCCGAGGGTGATCGCCAGGCCGCCGGTCAAGAGCGAGAGGACCGCGTTGACGATGTTGGTGCCGCCGCGGGTCGCGAGCGCCTGGAGGTTGGCGTCGAGCGAGCGCAGGCGCGTGGTGACGCGGCTCGAGAGTCGGATCTGCGGCTCGTCCGGCTCGACGCTCCCGGGTGTGGGGATCGGATAGAGGACCTCGCGCTCGCGATGGGAGCCCGGAGGCTCGGGGACGGCCAGCGCGTCGGTCGCGACGTCGGGAGGCTCCGGGCCGAGCTCCGGGACGTCCGTCGCGTCGGTCGTGTCGGTCGTGGGGCTCGCGACGTCGGGAGCCTCGGCCGGCTCGCCGCTCGGCGAGCCGAGCTCGAGCCCCGGGCTCTGGGCGCGCGCGCCGGTGGCCGTCAGGATGAGCGCCGCAGCGACGAGCGCGGCGGAGAGCTCGATTCGTCGCAGTCGGCGCACGGACGAGAGTCTAGCGCCCGCTGCCGCGACTCGCGAGAGACCGTCCCACGCGGGCAGCGAACAACCTGCGAAGAGCGGCGCCCGCGCTCGGCGATGGCCGACGCCCGCTACCCCCTCGTTTCGGACACTGATTCGTGGAAGATGGATTATGTGAACTAGCGAACCGGATGGATGGCTTCCGGCGCTACCAGTCCGCTTCCGAGCAGGCGCGACGTGCGGTGTCCCAGAACAACAGCAGGCGGCGCCCGAGCTTGGCGAGGTCGAGGAGCTTGCGGATGCGATCGGCCTGGACCTCGGTCCGGCGCTGGTCCTCCGGCGTCGTCCCCGCGCCCTGGGCCTCGAGCACCGACGCGCTGGTGAAGGCCGTACGTGCTCACCGTACCGACCGGCGTGTACCTCGTCTCGGGTCTTGCTCATGCTCGGACGATCGCATCGACGAGCGCCTCGGATAGCGCCGCGTGGCGATGCGGCGCGGCCACGCACAGCGCTCTCCGCAGCGCCTCCACCGGCTCGGCGGTTCGCGGGAGCGAAGGCGCGAGAGCGTCCAAGGCTCGGCGCAGCGTGTCCATGTAGAACGAGCTCACCCCAGCGGCTCCCGCCTCCTCGAGGACGCGCCGGCACGCCGGCAGGACGAGGTCGACGAGGTACTCATCCGCGACGCGCTCGACGTCGGCGTCGTCATACGCGAGGCGCTCCACGACCCACGACGCCGCGAGATCGATCTCGCTCGAGATCCCGGCGGCGACCGAGATGCCGTCGTCCACCAGTCGAAGCGGCGTCGAGAGGAGCGCGTACAGCCGCACGAAGGCGGTCTGTGGACGGAGGGTCTCGGCAGATGCCATGAACGTGCGCCGTCAGCGGTCGTTGCGGCCGAGCAGGAAGCGCGCGAGCGCGGTGGCGTCGACGCGGGCATCGGAGAGGAGCGCGTCGAGGAGACGGCGGCCGAGCTTGGCGAGGTCGAGGAGCTTGCGGATGCGGTCGGCCTGGACCTCGGTGCGGCGCTGGTCCTCCGGCGTGGTCCCCGGGCCCTGGGCCTCGAGCACCTCGAGCGCGCTCTCGAGCGAGGCGATCGCCTCGTGCACCTCGACGAGCTCGCGCTCGCGGAAGACCCGCGAGACCATCTTCCAGAGGTTGCCCTCGGCGGCGAAGTGCTCGCGGCGCGCGCCCTGGATCCAGACCTTGCGCACCACGCCCCAGCGCGAGAGCTCCTTCAGGGTCATCGAGACGGCGCCGCTCGAGAGCTTCAGGCGCGCGCGCAGGTCGTTCGCGGTCAGCGGCTCGTCCGAGAGGTAGAGCACCGCCCAGATGCGGCCCATGTTCCGCTTGAACCCCCAGAACTCCATCAGGCGGCCGACCGCGTCGCTCGCGATCAGCTCCGAGCGCCACATGGAGGATCCGGGCTCGTCCATCGCGGGGGTTGTGGCTCATCCGCCTGCCCGATGCCATGCCCGAGCATGCCTCGACGCATGAGCGCCCTCGCCTTCGCCGCGCTCGTCGCGGCTTGTGAGCCCGACGCCCCGCCTCGCGACGGCGACGGCGCGCCGGCCGAGGTGCGCACCTTCGAGGACGCGCTCTGGGACGATGGCCAAGGCGAGATCGCGCGCTACCGGGTGCTCGAGCGGCGCTACGGCACGCTCCGCGAGGCCGAGGCGATCCTGATCGTGGTGAAGGAGACGCTCGACGCCGACGTGCTGGTCAAGGCCGACGGGCCGATGCCACCGGCGCGGCCGATCGAGGTGATGAAGCTGAACCACGTGCTCACCGTCCCGACGGGCGTGTACACCTACCGGCAGATGGCGAGCGTGTTCCTGACGCGCGAGCGCGCGCTGGCGCTGAAGCTCGTCGTGAGCAGCCAGGAGTGGTGCGGCATCACTCACAAGCGGCTCCTCGTGCGGGACGGCGGCGCGGCGCTGCACACGTCGAGCTACTTCGGCGCGGAGGGAGAGCGCGCCTACGCCTTCTCCATGGAGGGCCCGACCGTGCTCTACGACGCGCTGCCGATGTGGGCGCGGACGCTGGATCTCTCGCGCGAGGGATCACGATCGATCCGCCTCGTCCCGCAGCAGCTCTCGAACAGGGCGCCGCCGCCGGCGATCGAGGCCGCGAGGCTGACGGTGGGCGCGCCCGAGCGCGTCGAGGTGCCGGCCGGCGCGCTCGAGGTGGTCCCGGTGCGGCTCGAGCACGGCGCGGGGACCGACGTGCTCTATCTCCAGCGCGCCGCGCCGCATCCGCTCGTCCGCTGGGACCGCGCCGACGGCGGGCGCTACGAGCTCGAGTGGATCCGGCGGGCGCGCTACTGGGAGCTGCACGATCCCGAGCACGTGGGCGCGCTCGATCCGAGCTCGGAGGATCAGCCGTGATCCGCTGGGCTGCTTGCCTCGCGTTCGCTGCGATCGCGCTCGCCGCCGCGGCCACGCCCGCGCAGCCGCCGGCCATCCCGACGCTGCCGCTCTCGATCACCGTGGCCGAACACGATGGCGCGAGCGTGGTGAGCGACGCGTGGATCGACGCGCAGCTCGAGAACGCCAACACGATCTTCGCGCCGGTCGGCCTCTCCTTCCGCACCGTCGATCGCGCGGCGATGGACGCGAGGCACGCTCGGCTCGAGACCCGGCGCGACCGCCACGCGCTCGGCGCGCTCCTCCACCCGCGGGTGATCGACTGGTTCATCGTCCTCTCGCTCCGCGACGTCGACGAGCCGAGCCGCTACCGCCAGGGCGTGCACTGGCGCCCGCGCGGCGAGGGCATCGCGCCGGGCGCGCACCTCGTCATCACCTCGTCGATCGCCGGCCCCACCGTCCTCGCGCACGAGCTCGGCCACTACTTCGGCAACGGGCACTCCGACGTGCCCGGCAACATCATGAGCTACGCGCGCGGCGACGTGCCGCCCTTCTTCGACGAGGCGCAGGCCCGCCGCATCCGCACCTTCGCGAGGCGCTTCCTCGCCCGCGGCGAGCTGCAGCCGGCTACGGGACCCGCGCCACGTCGATGAGCGCGCCGGTCGGTCGCGCGTTGCCCGCGCCCATCGACTCGAGCTCGATCGAGGTGCCGACCCAGCTCCGGATGGCGCCGTCCTGGACCACGCGCAGGCGGTTGAGGCCCGGGCCGAGCGTGACGTCGATCGAGAAGGCGCCGCTCGGATCGGCCACCGTGTCGAAGCTCGCGCCGTCCAGGATCTCCACCGCGATGAGCGAGTCGGGCGCCGCCCTCCCCGCCAGCGTGATCGACTCCTGATCGGTGATCGCCGGCACGTCGTCGAGCTCGACCGCCGGACCCGCCTGAGCGCCGTCGGGCAGCGCGCCCGGGAGCTGCGCGTGGACGACGCCGCCGCCGCCCGCGCCGCCACGGCTGCCTCCTCCCTTTGCCATCCTTGCGTGTGTGAAAAGAGCAGAAGTGTTAAGATTTGAGAACAAGCATATCAAGGATGCGAGACATTTCATGAGTTCTAGTCCTCCAGCGGAAATGCGCGGCCAGACAAAATAAATGATTTTAAAAATCGAAAATTAAGCAAAAATAAAAAATAAAAATAAAAATGAAAAATGAAAATGGAAATAAAGG
>JAEZBP010000823.1 GCA_023427125.1 Pseudomonadota bacterium
CCCGGCGAGTACGAGGTGCGCGGGTACGCGCAGGGGCTCTCGCTCGCGCCGGAGGCGGTGACCGTCGCCGACGCCGATCTCGCGGGCGTCGATCTCGGGCTCTCGGAGGCCGCGCTCAGCCAGGTCACCGGCACGACGCAGATCGTCAACGGCGGCGACTGCGAAGCGACGAGCTTCATCCTCGTCGTCGAGAGCACCTTCGTCGAGGCGATCGGCCGAGGCGAGGTCCCGCGCGGGCTCCGCGCGCCCGAGCCCGGCGCCCCGCCGTCGATCCGGAACTCCGAGACCTGGACGATCCCGGACGTGCCGGAGGGTCGCTATGTGGTCCTCGCCGCGTTCGAGAACGACTTCTGCGTGCGCGATCCGGACACCAGCATCGCCGGCACCCTCCCGGTGCACCTCGCGCTGCCCGCCGACGCGGGCACGATCGGCGAGTCGTTCAAGATCACCGGCGCGCTCGCGGTGATGAGCCCCGGCGTGGACGAGCCCGAGGCGGTCACCGAGCCGCCGACCCTCACCTGGGAGGACGACTCGGGCGAGCAGGACTACCTCGTCGAGGTCTTCGACGCGTACGGCGATCTCGTCTGGATGGAGGTCGTGCCCGGCGTCAGCGGCTCAGCGACCGCGTCGGTCGAGTACGGCGGGCCCTTCGAGGCCGGGATGTACTATCAGTTTCGCGCCACGTCGCGGAGCGGCTCGATGGTCCCGCTCTCGCGGACCGAGGACCTGCGCGGCGTCTTCTATCGGCCGTAGTCTCCCAGCGCCGCGGTTGCCGCCGGCGAGCCGGGATCCTACTCTCCGGCCGCTGGAGGCCCCGAGAGATGTCCGAGACGGTGTTCGACGTGAAGACCCAGAGGGAAGGCGAGAAGCTCGCGCGCCCGCCCTTCAAGAACGAGCTCGGCCAGAGGATCTACGAGAGCGTCTCCAAGGAGGGCTGGCAGCTCTGGATCGCGCACTCGACGATGCTCATCAACGAGTACCGCATCGATCTCAGCTCGAAGCAGGGCACCGAGTTCTTGCTGAAGCAGTGCGAGGAGTTCTTCTTCGGTGAGGGCTCCGCCGCACCGCCGGACTTCAAGCCGGTCGGCGAGGACGGCGACGACGCGTGAGCGACGCAACGTCCTCGACCCCTCCCGAGACACCCGATCCGCTGACTCGGCACCGCGCGCTCGCCGAGCGCTTCGAGAAGGAAGCCGCGGCGCACGACCGGCGGGTCGCCCTGCTCTCGCTCGTGCAGCTCGGCCTCTTCGGCGGCGCGGTCGTGCTGGGCGGCTCGGGCCTCTTCGCCGGCTCGATCGAGAGCTTGGCCGGGGGCGCCGGGCTCTTCGTCGTCTTCCTCTTGGTGCGCGTCTACCAGAGCCGCGTGATGGCCGTGCGCGACGCCGCGCTCACCCGGCGCGAGGTGCACGAGCGCCACCTCAAGCGGCTGATGGGGAGCTGGCGCGAGCTGGCGCAGACCGACCGAATTATCCCCGACTTCCATCCCTACGCCGGCGATCTCGACATCGTGGGCGAGGGCTCGCTCCTGCAGCGCATCGACACGACGCACACCACGGCGGGCCTCTACACGCTCGGGACGTGGCTCGCGCGTGCCGCCCCCACCGACGCGATCCTCGCCCGCCAGATCGCAGTACGCGAGCTCGCCGCTCAGATCGAGCTGCGGCAGGAGCTCGAGGCGGCGGTGCTCGACACCGGACGCGAGCGGCTCGACGCCGGCGCCTTCGTCGAGCTCATGCAGAAGCCCGGCATCCTCGAGCAGAAGCCGTGGCTCCGGATCGTCGCGCCGCTCCTGCCGCTCACGACCATCGGCCTCTGGGCGATCGGCTACCTCGGGTGGGTCTCCGGGTGGCTCGGGTGGCTCTTCCTCGTCCCGCTGGCCGCGCAGATCTGGGTCGTGCGCATGACCGAGCCGCGCTCGCGCGAGGTCTACGCCTCGATGGGCAGCAAGAAGGGCTTCGTCGACGCCTACGTGCGGCTCTTCCGCGTCGCGGAGGGCATGAAGCTCGAGGCGCCGCTCCTGCAATCGCTGCAAGAGAAGTTGCGCATCGAGGGCGCGCCACCTTCCGCCCAGATGCGCCGCCTCGATCGCTGGGTCGGCTGGTACGAGCTGCGCGAGACCGGCATCGTGCACATCCTGGTCAACCCGCTCCTGCTCTGGGATCTGAACTGCCTCGTCGGCATCGAGCGCTGGGTGCGAGACGTCGGCCGCAAGTGCGGCGCGTGGTTCGACGTGGTGGGCGAGCTCGAGGCCCTCGCCTCGCTCTCGGTCCTGCTCGACCACGATCCGGTCGCGCGCCTGCCCGAGATCGCTGGCGACGGCGAGCCCTTCGAGGCGGAGCAGCTCGCGCACCCGCTGCTCCTGCCCGAGCAGCGGGTGGCCAACGACGTCGCGCTACGCGGACCGGGCACCTGCTTGATCGTGACCGGCTCCAACATGGCGGGGAAGAGCACGCTCCTGCGCGCGGTCGGCGTGAACATCGTGCTCGCGCTCGCGGGCGGCCCCGTCATCGCGCGGCGCATGCGGGTGCCGCAGGTCCGGCTGCGCGCCAGCATGCGCATCGCCGACTCGCTGCAGAGCGGCGCGAGCTACTTCCAGGCGGAGCTCTCGCGCCTGCGCCTCGTCGTGGATCATGCCGACGAGAAGCCGCCGATCTTCTTCCTCCTCGACGAGCTCCTGCGGGGCACCAACGCCAAGGCTCGCCACATCGGGGCGAGGGCGGTCGTGCAGCACCTCTTGAGCCGCGACGCGACCGGCCTCGTCGCCACCCACGACGTCGCGCTCTCCGAGCTCGAGGAGGAGCAGCCCGGCAAGGTGGAGAACGTCCACTTCACCGACGTCATCGAGGACGGCGAGATGATCTTCGACTACCGCCTGCGTGAGGGGGTGGTGAAGACCAGCAACGCGCTGCGCCTGCTCGCGCAGGTCGGCATCGAGGTCGAGGACGATCCGAGCCTCGCCCTCGCGCCGCTCTCGCTCACCGAGGATCCGGTGACCCGTCAGCACGCGCGCGAAGACGCCTGAGATCGCCGGCGTGCCGGCACGCAAGGGAGCGGTCTTCGAGCGTGTGTACGCATGGGTGCGGCGCGTACCTGCTGGCAGGGTCGTCACCTACGGGCAGCTCTCGGCGCTGATCGATCGGCGGCTCACGCCCGCCGGGGTCGGCTGGGCGCTCGCGGCCGCGCCCGCCGGGCTGCCCTGGCATCGCGTGGTGAACGCGGGCGGAGGGATCTCAGCGCACGGCGAGCCCGACACCCAGCGTGCCCGCCTCGAGGCCGAGGGCGTTCGCTTCCGCGCCGACGGCCGCATCGATCTGGCCGTCTACGGCTGGCGCCCGCGCGCTCGGAAGCCCTGACGCTCGCGCTCGCTGGTGCCGACGCGTCGGGCGTCCGCACCGCAGCGCGGCGGTGGCGCCTCGCGCCGAGCGAGTGTCAGCGCGCGTCGACGATCAGGAGCGGATCGCGCGCGGCCCAGTCGCGCAGCACCGTGTTGGCGGCCCCCGAGGGGATCGCGTCGATGGTCGAGAGCTGGGCGTCGGTCAAGGGCACCACCTGGATGAAGACGAGCGGCTGAGCGGCGCCCGGGATTCGTTGCATGCCGAGCACCGGATCGGTCACGAACGCGAAGTGCCGCAGCGGCAGGCCCTCGACCGTGACGTTGCGCAGGTAGTTCCCCGGTGCGAGGGGGCGGCGTAACGTCGGCTCGACCCGCGCGATCTCTGCGAGCGCGCGCGAAGGCCACTCCGGCGCGACCTCCCAGAGCCGTTCGTCGCGAGGAGCGTCCGCGAGCCTCACGCGCATGACGAACTCATGGGGAAACTCGCGACGATACGCGCCCCTCGTGACGTAGACGACGTGATCGCGCTGAGCGATCCAGTGCACATACTCAGGCACTCCATCCGGATCCGGGTTCGCCATGCCGACACCCGAAGATCCATACGCGCGATCCAGCGCCGCCTCGATGGCCGCCGGCCACGTCGAAGGCTGGGTGTGCTCCGGCGCGCTCGCGTCGCAGCCGAACGTCGCGAGGGCAGCGAAGAGGGCCTTAAGGGGCGTTCGTCCGTCAGTCACCTCGCCCCATGTAGCAAAGACGAGCGCGCCGATCGAATGCTCGTGTAGTGCCGGTCGCTACCTCGCCGCGCGGGCGGCGCCACGCGGCGGGCCAGTCCGAGCGGTGAGGCCGCTCCAGGCGAACCATCAGGGTTGTCTATCGGGCGATAGCCCCTATCCTCCCCCCGCCATGAACGACTGGATCGCGTCGCGCTCGTACCTCGAGCTGTCACTCGTCTGCGCCGCGGTGTGCGTCGCGCTGACGCTCATCGGCCTCGCGATGGGCTACGCGGCCGAGCGGTTCTGGTGGCCGCGCGGGCGCAAGATCTTCGCCGTGCGGCTCAAGCGGGGGCAGCTTCGCAAGGAGGCGATCGGGACGGCGCTCTTCCACGTCGTCTTCGTGCCGCCCGCCGCCGCCGCGCTCTGGCTCGCGGGCGTGCGCTTCTCGGACGGATGGGCGGCGCAGATCGCGGGCTTCGTGGTCCCCTGGTACGGCTTCCAGGTCTTCTACTACTTCTTCCATCGCGCGATGCACTCGCGCGCGCTCTTCTGGATGCACCGCTGGCACCACGAGTCGCTCGTGACGACGCCGATGACGGGCTTCTCCATGCACCCGGTGGAGGCCGTTGGCTGGACGGTGGGCATCCTGGGGCCGGTCATCGCGCTCTCCGCGCTCGATCTGCTCGGTGTCTACGGCTTCGCCCTCTTCTTCTTCGCGCTCTGGTCGGGCAACGTCGCCGGCCACGCGAACGCCGAGATGTTCCCACTCAAGAGCACCCGCGCCTCGACGCTCCTTTGGTCGAACCCGGTCTCGTACCACTCGCTCCACCACGCGCGCTTCGACGGCCATTACGGCTTCGTCGCGGCCACGATGGACCGGCTCTTCGGCACCGAGTTCGCCGACTGGCACGCCGTCCACGAGCGCGTCTACGGCGGCACACCGATGAGGTCGCTGCGCGAGAAGGGCGAGGCGGGCCGCGAGGTCGGCTGAGGCGCACCGCCGCCGATCGCTGCCGCCGCACCTTCGGTCGAGCGCTCGTGCTCGATCGCGCTCAGGCGGCTCCGAACGGAGCGATGCATCGCCGCGCTCGTGGTGTCAGGCGTCGTCGTTCGAGCGGCGGTGACTCACCGGGCCCGGCAGGCCGGAGGCTGATAGCCGCCCGGCTCCTGGCAATGCTCGGCGAGCGGCACCTGGACCGTGCGCTCCACGCCGTCGCGCTCGATGAGGAACGTGCCTCCGATGCCGAGCGCTCGCCGGAGCTGATGCAGGTTCGACGCCGGGCCCGTCCTGCCGCGCACGACGGCGCCGACGACCCCGTCGCCGACCTGAACACCGGCCGCGAGCAGCCAGCTCGGCGCCTCGCGCACCACGCCGACGGCGCGCTCGCCTCGGCGCTCGCTCGCGAGCGTCAGCCCGCCCGAGCGATGGACATCCCACGTGACGCTGTCGCGCCGCACCCAGCCGAGACTGCAGGTCGAGCCGGGATAGTCGCGCTGCACGCCAGGCGCCCCGGTGAGCTCGAGCCAGGGCGTGCCGGGACGGGTGTCGTGCACCTCGACGCTGTCGGCGTCGTCCGGCAGGTGCGCCCAGATCGCGCCGCCGGGCCGCACGTGCACCGCGGTGCCCGAGGCGACGAGCGCAGGCCGTCCACTGTACGGACAGCCGTCGCTCAGAGGGCCCAGGCCGCCGCCGCCCGAGCTCCCGCCTCCCTCGGCGCGCGCCGCGATGCGCCGGGTCTGCACCCAGCCCTCGAGCCGCAGACCGTCGGTCGCGGCCACCACGTGCGACCACGCGCCCTCACGGCCCCGAATCTCGGCGAGCGGCAGCGGCGCGCGCGTCGCGAGGGTGACGCAACGCTCGCCCGCCGAGACGCAGATCACGGCGCGGCCTCGCCGGATCACATGCGCAGCGTCCTGCCGCCAGTCGAGCGTGTAGGGCTCCGGCGCCCGCCCCTCGACGCGCATCGTGTCCGGCGCGATCGGCACGCCTTCGAGGGTCACCGTTTCGTCGAGGTCGATCCGGGCGAGCGTGCGGCTCCCCTCCGCCCGCAGCGCCTGCACGTGCGCGAGGGGCACGCCGGCGTCGATCTGGAGCACGTCGCCGACCCGGCCGGTTACGAACGCAGGGAGCACCGCGCGCGCATCGGCGCGCGCCTCGAACACGAGCCCCGAGTGGACGCGTATGCGGCCGAAGCGCTCGCGCCGGTTTCGGGCCGGCGTCACCTCGAACCGCCCGCCGACCTCGCCGATCCGGATGGTCGAGCCATCCGACACGACCGCGGAGAGACCGCGCGCGACCCCCTCTTGCGCCTGCCCAGCACCGGCGAGGAGCGCGGACGGAACCGCCCAGAGGATCAGAGCGAAGAGGACGACGCGTGTATGCATACGGAGCGAGTGGAGCATACCCGGCGGACATCCGGCGGCGCAGCGGGTTCCCCGCGCGGCTCGCGTCTCCCGCCCTCGTCGATCGAGCGCCGGTGATCCGCGGAGTAGCCGACGGAGAGCTGCGCCGCCTCGGGGTGCGGCGCTTCGGTCAGCTCGCGGACGGCTTGGCAGGCCGACCCATCGCGAGCACGCCCGCGGGGGATCTTGGTGCGCGCGCGGTGACGAGCGAGCCCGCACCGAGGATCACCGAGTCGCCGCTCTCCGCTGCGGCGAGGACGATCGAGCCCATGCCGACGAGCACGTCGCTGATCGGATCGACGTCTTGAAGCGCTTGCGCGCCTCGATCTCCGGCGCACCGACCCACGACGAC
>JAEZBP010000831.1 GCA_023427125.1 Pseudomonadota bacterium
GCCGGCGCGCCGAGAGCCACATCCGCGGCCACGCGAGCATCGCGAGGAGCCCGGCGATCGCGAAGCCCCAGGCTCCGTCGTCGACCGCGACCGCCAGCAGCCCGAGCGCCATGAAGGGCGTCGCCACAACGACCAGGAGCAGGCCCCAGCCACCCAGCTCGCGGAGCGTACGCATGAGCGAGCAGCGTACCTCAGCCACCCTCGGAGGGGGTACGCCGCGCTCCTCGGGCTCCTGGGAGGCCCCAGGAAGCTCGGGCCCCCACCGCCGAGACTTATCTCGCGCCATGCGATCGGGGCTTCAGGAGGCCAGTTGCGAGCCCGGGGCGAGGATTGCCGAGGGGGCGTTCGCCCTCCAGGATGCCCTCCGTTCCGTCCGCCGCGGTCGACGCGTCTACCGCGACGGAGGTATTCCTCGAGGCGCTCTTCGACGGAGGACCTGTGGTATCGACGGACAGTCTATTGGCGCACGGTGAGGCTCGGGCCTACACGATTGATTCGCTCCGACACCGCGCCTGCACGCGTATCGCGTTGAGCCTCACCTCGGCCTTCGCGCCGCGCGCCCCTCGCGAGCGGTTCGATGCGCTCACCGAGCTCGCCGAGCGCGTCGCGACTCGCGCGTGCGAGCTGCTCAACAGCGCGTACCTGCATTCGGCGCATCTTGCCGGACCGATACCCGCGGTCGAGGCTCGCCTGGCCGAGCTCGGGCGCAAGAACCTCAGCTTCGGCGACTACGTGCACGCGATGGAGCTGTTTCTCAACGAGCTCGGTCCGGCGAGCCTGCACGAGAGCGTGACCCCGTTCTGGAAGGAGATGGCAGCGCAACTGCGTTCGCCGCTGCCCGCGAGCGTCAATCAGGACGTCGCTTCGTTGCAGCTCATCAAGCGGGCGCGAGAAAAGTACGAGATTCCCCTGTCTTCGCTGGCGCGCTTCGTGGCCGACCAGTCAATCGGCAACGCCAAGAAGCAGAACCTCCTGGATGTTCTGAGGCTCGCGTCCACCTACCGCAACGCCAAGGCGCACCATCATCCCTGGTTCGCCGAGGATCCCCGCTGGTACGCCTTGGTGGCCGAGCACTGGCGCCGTGTGCTCGAGCAGGTGGTGCTGCACCCCCCGGTCTATGCGCTGCTGGGCTCCGTCGAGGTCGTCACCGCACGCAACGACGCACGGTCGATCGGTAGTGGCCGCTTCGCTTGCGAAGTGGCGCGAGACGAGCTGGAAGGGCGCGCCGAGCCGCTCGGCGAGAGCCGTCTCGTGTCGACCGAGTCCCTCGCGGCCGGGCGCCATTGGGCGCGATTGGACCACGGCGACCAGGCGCAGCTCCGCGCGCTCTTTCCGTTTCGGAGCTTTCCGGAGAACGTCGAGCCGCCGGCGGTTCGTGAGCAGCGTTATCGGCGAGAGGTCATCCGGCGTTATCTGAGCGCCGGCGCCCTTCGCGCCGTCGAGGCCGACCCATCGCTTCGCCCGCTCGGAGGCGAGCTAGGCATCGAAGAACGCAGGGCTCGCGCGCTGCTCGATGAGACGTTGGTCGCGCTCCGCGCGGCGGAGGCGGACGTCCGAGGTGGCGAGCACGTGACCGCAGTCGGCCGCATCGCGGACCTGATCCGCCACTTCGAGAGCGAGGTGTCGGACATCCCGCGAGAGCTCGCCGCGCTGGATCAACGGCGCGCGGAGACGCTTCGCGACATCATCGCGGACCAGTACCCCATCACGCACGACGCCCTCGTCCGCGCGTCCGAGATGCACGGAGACGACGTCGCGCGCGCGTTACAACCTCTCGTGTCGACGGGCGTGGTGCGCAGGGTCGAGCCGACCCCCGGACGCGTGCAGTACCGGATCCCGAGCGTGCAGGCGGCAGAGGACCTCACCGTCGCGCTCCAGAGGATCGGCAGCGAACCCACGCTGCTCGAGGCCGTACGCCCGCTGCTGACCGTGTGCCACCAGTTCTTCGCCGAGGAGGGGCACCCGGAGCTGCCTCACCGCATCGACGAGCTGCTTCGTCCCCGCGACGCACGGGGCGACGGTCCGCGTGACGACGAGGAGCCTCCGCGCTTGCTGTTCGCCGCGCGCGACCACGTTGTGGCGGAGTCCTCCGTGCCGGACCTCTTCCGCGCCGTCATGCGCAGGTTTGGCGCCGAGCCCAGCCTGCAGCGAAAGGTCCCGTTCGCGACGGGACCCCGCCGGTATCTCGTCGCACGGGAGCCGCAGCACCCGCCGGGCCGCGGCTTCATCGCACCGCTTCCGATCGAGGAGCACGGCGTCGTCTTCGAGGCCAACCAGTCTCGCATCTCCGCGTTGAAGAGCCTGCGCCAGTGGTTCGTCGCGGCGAAGCTCCCCGTGCACCGCGCCGAGATCGATGGCCAACCGATCGAGGAGCTCGGTGCGCCGACGCCCAGCGACTCTGCGGTCACCGGCGGTATGGACGACCTCAAGCTCTCGGTGATCATCGACGACCGGAGAGAGGTCATCTCAGGGAGCACTGCGGGCTCGTTTCTGGCAGCGCTGGTCGCGCTGCTCGTCGAGGAGGGGCGCCTGGAGGTGGATAGACTCCCTGTCGCGACCGGACGTGTTCGGTATCTCATCGCCCAGGAGCCGCTGCACGCGAACGGACGACCCTTCGATGCGGCGGTCGAGGTCGAGGGCATGTACGTCGAGACGAGCCACACCCGCTCGGCGGCTCGCTCCCACGCCGAGGCCGTCTGCCGCGCGCTGGGTCTCGAGATCGTCGAGGTGGAGAGCGAGGTCTAGGCTTGATCGCGCGCCCCTGTTGACTCCAGGCGGACCCTCTTCGGCTTACGCGGGGACCGCGACCGCGACGATCGTGAGCTCGTCGACGCGGCCTCCGCGCTCGAGCTCGATCGTCTCGCCCTCGTGGCGGCCGAGCAGGCCTCGCCCGAGGGGCGACGCGCTGCTGATCCTTCCGGCCTTCGGATCGACCTCGTCGGGGCCGACGAGCGTGTAGGTCCGCTCCGCACCGTCCTCGCCTTCGACGGTGACCTCGCAGCCGAAGCCCGCGCCTCCGTCGAGGAGCGCCGGCTCGACGACGT
>JAEZBP010000988.1 GCA_023427125.1 Pseudomonadota bacterium
CCCGGAGCCGGAGCCGATCGGCGAGCTGACCGTCACCGACTCCGGCGTGGTCGCGGGCCGGCTGCACTACTACCGCTTCGCGACCGATCAGATCTCCTGGCGGCCCGCGGTCAACGTCCTCTTGCCCGAGGACTACGCGACGTCGACGCGGCGGTACCCGGTGTACTATCTGCACCACGGGGGCGCGCAGGACTTCCGCAAGTTCCACCTCGACGACGACATCCTCGGGGTGACCAGCGGACGCCGGCTGATCGTCGTGATGCCCGACGGCGGCATCGCGGGCTGGTGCAGCAACCCCGTTCGGAGCCTGTCCGGCCCGAAGAACTGGGAGAACTTCCACATCCACCAGCTCATCCCCTGGATCGACGCGAACTTCCGCACGTATGTGGAGTACGACGGCCGCGCGGTGGGGGGCTTCTCGATGGGCGGCTTCGGCGCGCTCAAGTACGCGGCGAAGTACTACGGGCACTTCGCGTCGGTCAGCTCCCACTCGGGCCCGGCGAGCCTGCGCCGCGACGGGGGGGTGGTCCTGCGCTGGGCCGAGACCAGCGCGAAGGCCGCCGAGCTCGGCGGCGGGACGCACAACGGCGAGCCCTTCGACGAGGCGCGGGTGAGCGCCGACAACCCCGTCGAGCGCCTCGACAGCTTCGGGTACGGGAAGCGCATCTTCATGGCGGTCGGCACGGACCTCGACATCAACGAGACGCCCGTGAGGCTCGGCATGCAGGAGCTCAGCGGCCTGCTCCGCGCCCGAGGCCTCACGCACGAGCTGCACGAGGTCCCCGGCGGGCACTTCGTCCGGCGCCACCTGCTCCAGGCCGACATCGACGGCGTCATCGGGCGGCTCCGGCGGGCCTGAGTACCGGCCCTCGGCGCTGGCCCTCGTCCGCGCCGCGGGTGACACTGCCCGGCGTTGGCCAACATCGGCTACATCCAGGTCGTCCGGCACTGCAACCACTTCTGCGGGTTCTGCAGCAACCCGACGACCGCGTACGTGCACACCTTCGAGTCGATGGCGCTGCTCGTCGACGATCTGGTGGCCCGCGGGTACTTCGGCGTGGTGCTGACCGGCGGCGAGCCCTCGCTGCACCCGGAGCTGCCGCGGGTCGCGCACTACGCCAAGGAGCGGGGCCTCCACGTCCGGATGATCACCAACGGCACGCGGCTCGCCGAGGAGGGCTTCGCGCGCGAGATGGCCGAGGCGGGCCTCTCGATCGTGCACGTCTCGATCTACTCGGTGCGGCCGAGCGTCGAGGAGAGGCTCCGCGGGATCGGCGGCACGCTCGAGCGCGCGCACGCCGCGATCGAGAACGCGGCGCGCTACGGGATCACCGTCAACATCAACTGCGTCATCAACAAGCTCAACGCCGACCACCTCGACGAGAACGTGCGCGAGCTCGTGCGCCTGCACCCGGCCATCACGCACTTCGTGTGGAACAACCTCGACCCCTCGATGGGCCGCGCCGAGGTGAACCAGGACGAGTTCACGCCGCGCCTCTGCGACTTCGAGCTCTCGCTCCATCGGGCGCTGCGCTTCCTCGAGAAGAGCGGGCGCACCTTTCGCGTGGAGCGCGTGCCGCTCTGCTACATGACCGAGTACGCGTGGGCGAGCACCGAGACGCGCAAGATCGTGAAGGGCGAGGAGCGCGTCGTGCACTTCCTCGACGCCAAGCAGACGGTCCGGCAGACCGACTGGGAGCACGTCTACACCGAGGCCTGCGGCGCCTGCTCGCTTCGCACGATCTGCGGTGGCCTCTTCGATCGCGGCGGCGACGCCTACGATCCCGCCGAGCTCGCGCCGTCGTTCGTCCCGATGGACTCGATCGTGGAGCGCATCATCTCGGACCCCGCCGACCCGAGCTACCCGCTGCGCACGCTCGCCGAGTGGCGCCCGGACTTCCTGCGCCGCGTCGAGGAGGCGCGGGCGAGCGCGCTGCCCAAGCCCGCGGGCGACATGCCTCCGCCCGCGATGCGCGATCCGAGCGCGCCCAAGGTCGGGCTCGTCACCGAGGAGAGCCTCTCGCGCTTCGCGCGCCTCCGCGCGGCCGAGGAGCGCCGCGCGGCCCGACAGAACGTCGCGATCGAGAAGCTCGGCCAGCAGACCCCGGGCGAGCGCGAGGACTGATCCAAGGAGCGCAGCGGAGTGACGGTGGGCCGACGCCTGCTGCCGTTCGCAGGTGGCGGGATGCCGTCGCGTCGCGGAGCGACCGATCTGATCAGGGCACCTCGAAGCGCTCCTCGAAGCCGTCGATGCGGGCGACGTAGCTGCCGCAGGTGAGCTCGCCGAGCAGGTGCCAGGCGCCGTAGGCGACCGGAGAGCCGGCGCACGCGCAGTCCTCCGCCACGCAGCGCGCGAGCTCGAGATCGAAGCCGCCGTCGGGGCCGCGCGCGTGGCGGATCGCCGGCGCGGGCTCGGCGCAGCAGAGCACCTCGGTGCCGCGGACGTACGCCCACCAGAGCGCGCGACCGCCCTGCGAGAGGCTCGGATCGGGACCCACGATCGCGAGGCCCTCGGCGGCGCGCGGCGCGCACTGCTCGGGGCGCACGACCTCGACGCGGTGCTCGACGCCTCCGAGGTCGAAGCGGTGATCGCCGACCGGGCGCGGATCGCTCATCCACCCGACCTCGTAGCCGAGGTCGATGCAGTCGCAGTCCTGGCAGCAGTCGCAGAGCTCGAAGCCCAGCACGCTCCCGACGCCCGTCTCGCGCAGCGCCGGCCGGCAGCCGCAGTGTCCGGCCGCGTCGAGCGAGCGGGCCGTCACGCCGAGCGGCTGCTCCGGATAGAGGATCGTCGGGCCGCGCACCTCGCTCGCCCGGAACGGCTCGCACAGCGGCGGCGGTGGAGGCGGTGGCCCGAACCCCACCTCGATCACGCACGTGGTGCCGCCGCCCTCGATGACGTGTCGTCCGGCTGCGAGCGGACCGATCGTGACGGTGCGGGTCTCGCGCGGGCCGAGGCACTCGCACGCTTCGCAGCACGAGCAGACCTCCCAGCTCGACTCGACGCGATGGCTGTAGGGGCCGGCGCTCGCCACCTCCACCTCGGGCGCGCGCGCGTCGCAGCAGCCCGTCACGCCGTGCTCGACCTCGAGCGTCACGATCGCGTCGTGCGGCAGCGCCGAGGGCGGGCACGAGAAGCGCGGGACGCTCGGCTCCCGCGGGCACTCGGGGCCGCCGTCCGGGCGCGCGCCCGCGTCGGGCCCGGGG
>JAEZBP010001012.1 GCA_023427125.1 Pseudomonadota bacterium
GCTCCCGCTCTCGCGCAGCCCCGCCAGGTGATCGAGGTACCCGAAGAAGTAGCGGTCCTGCTCTCGGCCGCGGTCCGGGGTGCGGCGCAGCGCCTTCGCGATCGACTCGCGCAGGTGGATGACGTCGCCGATCGCCTCGCGCCGCAGGTCCGGCGCCGTGCCCCGGATGCCGTCCTTGCTGGCGCGGTCGGCGAGCAGCACGCCGAGCTCGAGCCCCGCCTCGACGTACCCGGTCGCCCACGCGTGCGCGGTGCCCCCCTCGACGGGGAGACGATCGAGCGCGGCCTTGTCGCTGTCGAGCATCGGCCGGCGCGTCTCCGCGCGCCCGATCTGCGTCGCGAGTCGCACCTTGAGGTGAGCCTTGTTCGGGACCCACTTCTCGAGGATGAGATCGGCGGTCGCCTTGGCCTCCTTGCTCGCCAACGGCGAGGCCTTGTAGGAGAGCGCCAGGTACATGAGCGCGAGGCCGTTGCCGTCGTGAACCGCGTCCACTTCGGCGATCTGGTCGGCGTTCGGTGTGCCGCCGTAGTCCTCGGCCGGCAGCGCCTGCAGCGCGGCGAGCGTCGGGTCCAGCGTGTCCGCCGCGAAGATGCGCGCCACCTCGATGGCGTTGAGAGCGTCGCGGCGCTTCGGGCCCAGGAGGTAGACGAGGTACGCGATGACGTCGTGGAGAGTGAGGTAGTTCATGCCTCCGATTGAACCTCCTCGACATTTCCCATGTCAACCCCCCCTCCCAATCGCCATCGCACATCGTGATCGGCCCCTCGCGCGAGAGGGTGTATGGTCTCGCGCGCATGTCCACGCAGCCCGCGATCGAGGCCTTCAAGGCCAAGTGGCTCGGCTCCCAGTCGGCCGAGCGCAGCAACTCGCAGCTCTTCCTCACCGAGCTGACCGATCTGATGGGCGTGCCGCACCCGTCGGCGGCGGTGAACGATCCGGCCGCCGACACCTACGTCTTCGAGCGCAAGGTCCAGCTCGCGCACTCGGCCGGGGAGCGTGTCGGCTGGATCGACCTCTACAAGGCCGGCTGCTTCGTGCTCGAGAGCAAGCAGGGCGCGCACGAGGGCAGCGTCGCCTCGCGCAGTAAGGGCTTCGCCAAGCGCGACACGCCCGGCTGGGAGAACGAGATGGAGAAGGCGCGCGGCCAGGCCAAGGGCTACGCGCAGACCCTCGCCGAGCCGCCGCCCTTCATCCTCGTCTGCGACGTCGGCCATGTCTTCGAGATCCACTCGTGCTTCGACGGCAGCGCGCACTGGACGGCGTTCCCCGAGCCGCCGGCCAATCGCATCTACCTGAAGACGCTGGACGAGCAGAAGCTCGCGACGCTCCGCACCATCTGGACCGATCCCCTCTCGCTCGATCCCACGCGCAACCAGGCGAGGGTCAGCCGCGCGGTGGCCGAGTCGCTCGCCGAGCTGGCGCGCGCGCTCGAGGCCCAGCACACGCCGGAGGCGGTCGCGCGCTTCTTGATGCGCTGCATCTTCAGCATGTTCGCCGAGGACATCGGCCTCTTCCCGGGCAAGAAGAAGCTCTTCCAGGAGTACCTCGAGAAGTACTGGATCAAGAGCCCGGCGGGCTTCCCGGCCGGCTGCCAGGCGTTCTGGTCGAAGATGAACACCGGCGGCCCGCTGATGACCGGCGAGACGCTCAAGCGCTTCAACGGCGGGCTCTTCGCCGATCCGTCGGCGCTCCCGCTCGACGGCTTCGCGCTCTCGCTCCTGCTCGAGGCGGTCAAGCACGACTGGTCGCAGGTCGAGCCCGCCATCTTCGGCACCCTGCTCGGGCGCGCGCTCGACCCGAAGGAGCGCCACCGCCTCGGCGCCCACTACACGCCGCGCGCCTACGTCGAGCGCCTGGTCCGCCCGACGATCGAGGAGCCGCTCCGGGCCGACTGGCTGGTCGTGCAGGCCGACGCCTCGCGCCTGCGCGAGGCCGGCAAGGTGCGCGAGGCGGCCAAGGTGCTCTCGGCGTTCCACCAGAAGCTCTGCGCGGTGAAGGTCCTCGACCCCGCCTGCGGCTCGGGCAACTTCCTCTACGTCGCGCTCGATCTGATGAAGCGCCTCGAGGCCGAGGTCCGCGAGGAGCTCTGGCGCCTCGGCGATCAGAACGAGCTGCTCGAGTTCGACGGCATCACCGTGCGGCCGAGCCAGTTCCTCGGCATCGAGAAGAAGCCCTGGGCCAAGGAGATCGCCGAGCTGGTCCTGTGGATCGGCTACCTGCGCTGGCACTTCCGCGCCAAGGGCGACCGCGGCGAGGTGCAGGTCCCCGACCCGGTCCTCGAGAAGTACGACAACATCGAGTGCCGCGACGCCGTGCTCGAGTGGGACGGCCCGCCGGGCGGCGTCGACGTCAAGGACGAGCGCGGCGTACCGGTGACCAGGTGGGACGGCGAGACCACCAAGGCCGACCCGATCACGGGCATGCAGGTCCCCGACGAGAGCCACCGCATGGTGCTGAAGGCCTACCCCAACGCGAGGCGCGCCGAGTGGCCCGAGGCCGACTTCATCGTGGGCAACCCACCGTTCCTGGGTGGGTGGCTCATGCGCAAAGCCCTCGGCGACGGATACGTCGACGCGTACCGCGCGGTCTACCCGGAGCTGCCGGAGAAGTCGGACTTCGTGATGACGTGGTGGACCCGCGCGGCCGAGATCGTCGCGGCGGGCCGGGCTCGGCGGTTCGGTCTCATCACCACGAACAGCATCACCCAGCACTTCTCACGCCGGGTCGTCGCCCAGCATCTCGACGGGTCTCCGGGGATCCGCCTCGTCTTTGCGGTGCCGGACCATCCATGGGTCGACGAGGCGGGCTCCGCGCAGGTCAGGATCGCGATGACCGTGGGCGAGACCAAAGCGATCGCGAGGGAGGTTGCTCGCTTAGTGGAGGTGGTTGGTGAGGAGGATGGAGAGGCCCTCCTGTCGACCAGAGACGTCGGCGAGATCCTTGCGGACCTTTCGTCTGGCGCGGCCATCGATAACGCAGTGTCCCTTAGCGCGAACCGAGACGTAGCGAGCCCGGGCATGCAGCTGTTCGGCGCCGGATTCCTCGTCACAGCCGCGGAAGCAGACCGCCTCGGCGTAGGTGTAGACCCTGCGGTGCATGCGCGAGTCGTCCGTCCGTTTCTCAACGGCCGCGATATCTCGGCGCAGTCGCGAGGACTCCTAGCGATCGACTTTGCCGGAGAGACCCCGGCGTCCGCCGCGCAGCTCCATCC
>JAEZBP010001025.1 GCA_023427125.1 Pseudomonadota bacterium
GCCGTCGCCAGGGCGCAGCCAGAGCGCGCGCTCGAAGTGCTGGATCGCCGCGCCGTAGCGCCCGCGCTTGGCCTCGACGGCGCCGAGGTTGTAGCTGAGGTCGGCGTCGATCACCCCGGCGGTGACGAGCCGCTGGTAGTCGCGCCCGGCCGCCTCGTAGTCGCCGCGGAAGTACGCCGCGTTGGCGCGCGCGAAGGTCTCCTCGAGCGTGTCCGCGCGCGCGTTCGGCGCGGCGCCGACCACCAAGAGCACGAGGGCGGCTGTGGCGAGGGCTCTCATGCCTCCTCCGCGCGGGGCGTGAAGCGCTCGAGCTCGTCGAGGATGGCCTTCGATCGTGTCAGGCAGCTCTGCATCTCTTCGGGGCGCGCGCCGGCGGCGGCGAAGCGCGCGAAGTCGCAGCCCTCGAGCTCGTCGACCACGCGATCGGCGAGCGCCGCGTCGAGGCCCCGCGCCGCGAGCACGCGACGGAGCTCGGCGTGGGTGAGGCTCCCGACCGGGCGCTCGAGCTTCGACTCGAGGAGCTCCTTCAGCGCCTGCGCGATCGCCGCATAGAAGGGAGCGGGCGCGTTCTCGCTCGCGTGCGTCGCGGCGGCGGAGAGCCGGCGCTTGGCCTCGCGGGCCTTGGTCTTGTTCGCGCGAGCGGCCTCGTCGCCCCCCCGGCGCAGGGTCCGCACGAGCAGCGCGCCCGCGAAGATCAGCGGAGCGACGAGGAACGCGTAGGGGAGCCACGGCGCGCCGGCCACGCGAAGGGTCGGGCTCCGCGCGAGCTCCGCGCGCGTCCGGATCGGTCCGAGCGTGATCTCTCGGTCCGACGCGCCGGTCGGCCTCGCCTCGCCCGGCGCCTCGGCGGCGCCCGTCGGGTTGCCGGCGGCGGTCAGCGTCAGCGCGGGCGCGCGGGCGACCGAGTAGGTGCGGGCGCGCGGATCGAAGACCGGCACCTCGAAGGGGCCGAGCCGTGTCTCCCCGGGCCGCTCGGGCACGATCAGCCAGCGGAAGGTGCGCGAGCCGCCGACGACGTCGCGCGGCGAGGTCACCTCGTCCGAGATCTCCGGTTGGAGCACGCGCAGGCCCGGCGCCGCGGGGGAGGGGAGGTTGACCTGCCGGACCTGCCCTTCGCCGCGGGCGATCACCGTGAGCTCCACCGCGTCACCGGTCGCGACCTGCGCGCGATCGAGGGTCGCGGTGAGCTCGAGCGAGCCGACGTGGACGTCGCCGGCGGGCCGGCCCTCGGCGGGCAGCGCGTGCGCCTCGAGCGAGAGCGGCACGCCCACGCGCGAGAGTGGCGCCGAGCCGCGCCCGAAGATGTCGAAGATGCCGCCGGTCGTCACCGACACGCCCGTGGCGCCGATCGTCAGCGCGCCCGCGCGCAGCGGGAAGGCGGCCAGGCGGCGCAGCACGTACACGTTGAAGTCGATCCCGCGCACGTTCTGGCGCTGCCCCTCGAGCGAGCGTGTCGGCGGCAACAGATCGTGCACCCAGAAGCCCTCGGTGGTCGGCTCCTGGGTGATCTGGAGGCCGCCTCGCAGCGGCTGGCGCGAGTAGAGGTACACGGTGACGGTGACCTGCTGGCCGACGGTGGGCCGCGCGTCGTCCACCACGGTGCGGATGAAGCCCTCCGCATCGAACTGCGCGCCGTCGGCGGTCAGGGGCGGCGGGACGCTCGGATCGACCACGGGATCGATCGCGTTCGCCGGCCCGCCGACGCGGATCGTGAGGCGCTCGCTCTCGAAGCGCCGGCCGCCCGGCGCGACCACCGCGGCCGGTGAGAGATCGAAGGTGCCGGCCTCTCGCGCGCGCAGGGTGAGCAGGTGCACCGTCGTCGACTGCACGAGCTGGGTCTGCGAGCCGAAGCCGAAGCGGAACTGAACGGGGGTCGAGACCTGCCGGCCGAGGACGTCGAACGCGCCGAGCTCGGGCAGCTCGACCTGCGAGCTCGCGGCGCCCGTCACCTCCGCGCGCACCTCGAGTCGGAACACGTCGCCGACCTGCAGGGCGGTGCGATCAGCGCTCATCGTGACGGTGGCCGACACGTCTTGCTGCGCGGCCGCCGGCGACGCCGAGAGCGCGAGCGCGAGGCTCGCGAGCAGCGTGCGAAGAAGAGCGCTCACCAGTCCTGCTCCACGCGGCGGCGCTCCTGCTGCGCGCGCACCCGGGCGCGGTGACGCTCGAGGTTGTCTTCGCCCTGCTCGAGCGCGTCGAGGACGCGCTGATGCTCGGGCGGCAGGCCCTCCATCGTGCCCTCGCCGGTGGGAGGCTGCTCTTGGGTCTGCCCCTCGGAGCCGCTGTCCTCGCCGCCCTCGCGCTGACCCTCGTCCGCGGAGGGATCCTCGCTGTCGCTCGACTGATCGCCGCTCTCTTGCTGCTGGTCCTGCTGCTGCTGGTCCTGCTGCTGCTGGTCCTGCTGCTGCTGGTCCTGCTGCTGCTGGTCCTGCTGCTGCTGGTCCTGCTGCTGCTGGTCTTGCTGCTCTTGTTGCTGCTGCTCTTGCTCTTGCTGCTGCTGCTCCTGCTCTCGGATGCGGCGCAGCGCGAGCTCGAGGTTCCAGCCGGCGTCGGCGTTGCCGGGGCGGATGCGCAGCGACTGCCGGAAGGAGTCGGCGGCCTCGCGGAAGAGGCGCTGGGCCTCCTGGTGGTTCGGCTCCTCGGCGCTCGCCGCCGCGTCGGCCTGCCGATAGAAGGCGAGGCCGAGATCGTAGTAGGCGTCGGCGCGCACGCCGGCCTCGGCCGGCGGCTCGGTCGCGAGGAGGAACGCCTCGCGCGCGCGATCCATCTCGCCGGCCTCGAGGAGCGCGAGGCCTCGATTGAGGTGGACCTCCGCGCGACCGGGGAGCTCGCGCGCCGCGCGATCGTAGTGGGTGAGCGCGCCCTGCGCGTCGCGCTCGCCCATCCGCTCGTTCCCGGCCGCGACGTGATCGTTCTCGACCACGAAGGGGTCCCACGCCGCCGCCTGGCCGTGCGCGAGCCAGATCAGGCTCGCCACCGCCGCTCCCGCCATCCGAAGCATCATGCCTTCCCCTCGCGCGCTCGCCTTCGCCGCGCGGGCGGCGGGCTCTGTCGCCGCCGCCGTCCGATCCACGCCTCCGGCAAGAGCGCCTCGAGCACGAACAACAAGAACGCCGGCAGGAGCGCCAGCGCGTAGCGCGCCTCGTCGATCGTCACCCGGCGCGTGTCGTTCTCGTGCTGCTCGAGCGCCGCGATCTGCGCCCGGATCCGATCGACGCCGACCTGCCCGCGCCCCGCCGCGAAGTAGCCGCCGCCGGTGATCTCCGCGATCTCCTCGAGCTGCGCCTCGTTCTCTGCGGTGAGCGCCGTCGTCACCACGTTGCCCTCGTCGTCGCGCTGGTAGCCGGTCCAGGTGCCGTCGTCCGCGTAGGTCGGGATCGGCTCGCCGCTGCGCGTGCCGATGCCGACCGCGTAGACCAAGATGTCCGCCTCGGCGAGCTCGCGCGCGGCCGCGATCGGATCGCCCTCGGTGTCCTCGCCGTCCGTCATCAGGATCACGACGCGCGAGCGCCGCGAGGTGTCCGGCGCGTTCTCGCCGCGATCGTCGGCGCGCTCCATCAGCCGCTTCGCCGAGACCAGCGCCCGCGCGATCGCCGTGCCGCCGACGGGCATGTCGTAGGGCCCGAGGTCGCGGAAGAAGAGCGAGAGCGCGCGGTAGTCGGTCGTCATCGGGAACTCGATCGCCTCGCCCGCGAAGGCGACGATGCCGACGCGATCGCCTCCGAGCTCGCCGAGGAACTGCGTGAGCTCGGCCTTCGCGCGATCGATGCGGCTCGGCCGCACGTCGCGCGCGAGCATGCTCTTCGAGAAGTCGAGCACCACCACGATGTCGATGCCGCGCTGGTGGAGGATGCGCGTGCGCGTGCCGATCTGCGGTCCGGCGAGCGCGATGATCGCGAAGGTCATCGCGAAGAGGAAGAGGATCGCGCGCGCCGCGCGCCACGGGCCGGAGACGCCTGCCTTGAGCGTCGCGGCGATCGCCGGATCGCCGAAGCGCGCGGTCGCGCGGCGCCGCAGGAGCCACGTGAGGATCGACACCAGCGCGAGCACCGGCACGCCGAGGAGGAGCCAGAGGAGGCTCGGGTGCGAGAAGCTCACGGCCACCTCCGGAGCACGAGCGCCGAGGCGAGCATCTCGAGCACGAGGAGCGCGAGCGCCGGCCAGAGCAGCGCGCCGAAGAGCTCGCCGTAGACGCGGCCGGTGTCCTCGATCTCGCTGCGCTCGAGGCGATCGAGGATCTGGTGGAAGCTCCGCTCGAGGCCGCGGCGATCGGTGGCCTGGAAGTACTCGCCGCCGGTCGACTCGGCCATCTCGCGGAGCAGCTCCGGGTTGATGGGGAAGTTGCCCTGATCCCAGATCGCGCGGCCGAAGACGTCGGTGCCCTGCTGGACCCGCGCGTTGTCCGACTGGCCCATCATGATCGTGTAGATCTTCGCGCCGGTCCGGCGCTCGCGGGCCTCCGGGTCGGTCTCGGTCCGGTTGCGGGGGTGCGGCAGGGTGCGCGCGATCGTCGCGGCCTGCTGCGGCGAGACGTTGCCGCTGTTCGAGTCGCCGTCGGTCAAGAGGATGATGACGCGGCTCTCGGCCTCGCTGTCCTTGATGCGGTTGATCGCGGTGCCGACCGCGTTGCCGATCGCGGTGCCGCGGCCGTCGATCATGTTGAGCTCGAGCTCGGCGATCGCGCTCCGCAGCGCCTGCTTGTCGGTGGTCAGCGGCATCAGCGTGTAGGCGTCGCGCCCGAACACCACCGCGCCGATGCGGTCGTTGGGCCGCCGGCGGACGAAGTCGTCGACGACCTCCTTCATCGCGTTGAAGCGGCTCGGCTGGATGTCGGCGGCCTGCATCGAGAGCGAGAGATCGAGCGTGAGGACGATGTCGATGCCCTCGACCTCGGCGCTGTCACGCGCGTGGATGCTCTGCGGCCCCATCAGCGCGAGGCCGAGGAGCAGGACGGCGACGGTGCGCGCGCCGGTGGGCGCGTGGCGCAGCCAGGTGCGGAAGCCGCGGCGGCCGATCACGGCGAGGTCGTGCACGCGCGAGAGCTTCAGGCGGGGCGCGCGCTGATCCTGGAGCCAGCCGCGCGCGATGAGCACGAGCGGCGCGGCCAGGAGGAGCAGCGCGGCCCAGGGGCGCTCGAACTGGAAGGTGTCGTCGCTGATCGGGACGCCGTAGACCGACTCGATGGTCCAGACGACGACGTAGGTCATCGGGATCAGGAACGCGAGCGTCCAGAGGACGGGCATCAGCGCGGTGAGGACGCGCTTCATCGCGAGCCTCCCGCGGCGAAGCCGGGATCGGTCGGCCGGCCCTGGCTGGGCCAGTCGAGCGGGGTGAAGCCGCGCGCGGTGACGCGCACCGGCCGGGCGAAGAGCGGCGCGTCGAGCGCCTGGTGCGCGCGCTCGAGCCGCTCGAGCTCGGCGGCGGTCGAGGCGGCGCCCTCCATCAGCACGACGAGCCCCTCGCCGCGCAGGGGATAGGCGATCCACGCGTGCCCCGCCGGCACCAGCTCGGGCAGCGCGAGCAGCGCGGCGCCGCCGTCGTCGAGGAGCGCCGGATCATCGCCGGGCGCGAAGCCGGGAGGGATCGCCCGCCGCAGGTTCGCGAGCGCCCGCTCGTGGAGCCCGCCCCGGGTGAGGCCGAGCTCCATCA